>JAGGAA010000308.1 GCA_017889675.1 Bacillota bacterium
TTTCAATAATTTCGCCTGCACTTTTTATAAGCCAATCTCCTGCAGCATGTCCCAGAGTATCATTCACTGACTTCAAATTATCCAGATCTCCGACAATAATGCCAATAGGAAAGCGCCTTCCACAGGCAGCGTGGCTAAGTTCAACATCAATATACGCACGGTTATAAAGCCCTGTCAAAAGGTCATGATTGCTATAGTACAAGAGTCTCTCTTCTGCATTTTTTCGATCAGTGACATCGGTATGCGTGCCGCTCATTCGGAGGGGATTGCCCTCCTTGTCTCTCACCATAACCATCGCCCGATCATTAATCCACTTATAAGTTCCATCCTTGGCGAACATTCTATATTCTAGTTCATGAAGAGGAGTCTTTCCTTTGAGGTGATTGTTGATAGACTGCCAGGCCATGAGACGGTCATCCGGATGTACGAAATCCTCCCACTGTTTCGTAGTAGATTGTATTTCTTCAAATGAATAGCCCAGCATTTCTGCCCATTGACGATTTCGGTTCACTTCGGCAGTTACAAGATTCCAATCCCAAAATCCTAGGCGGCTACCCTCTAAGACGAAACGCAAACGCTCTTCACTTTCTTGCAGGGCTATTTTTTCTCGCTTACGCTCGATAATATCCTGCTCAAGCCGTTGGTTGGTTTCCTCAAGCATCCGCCGTATAAGGCCTGTTTCGCCGATTGTGCGAACCAAAGAAGAGATAAACTCCATGATTTGTTTTATATAGTCCTCTGAAAAAATGGGCACCTTGCTTAGCGTTGCAAGATAATGACTTTGGTCAAAGCCATACTCGTTGGCTTGTCGGATAAAAAACTCTTTATCAGGCACCTCAAATAAAAACTGTCCTATAAAAAAGTTAGCTACATGTTCATCGCGAATCAGAATGGGCATGGCAACATCAACCAAGCCGTTTCTACACTTATAAACCGTGAAAGACTCGCCTAAACGCAACTGTCTCGCAAGAATGGTGTCGCTTTCTCGGCACCGGGACAGTGTTGTTGCATGAATGCGATGAAAACAAGTGCAGATTTCCTGCCAGCCTGTTTCAAGAATAATGTTTCCTTCCAAATCAAGAATTGCTGTCACGGCATTTGTGAACCGTGTGAATTTTTCACATACATCACGCAGTTCGTCGATATTGATAACTTCCAATAAAGAACGTCTTTGCTTTAAAGGAATTGTTTGTTTCTCCATATCTTTCTTTGTCCCCAAGTGCTCTACACCACCTCTCTTGGCAACGTAATTCCCCAGAATCGTTATTAGCATAGTATTGTTTATAAATTCTACAAAATCAAAGAAAAACCTATATATTTAACAAAAACAATTGAAAATCTTCCTAATTATGTGCACCGCCTATAATACTGACACCATACACTTAAGTTCGAAAAAAAGCAAGACCATCGAAACTCCGAAAAAGCACTTTACCATTAGTATTGTAATAAAGTCATTAAAATTAAAGGAATTATTACACATAATCTTTTTCTTATGCAATTGGAAGATTTTCAACTGCCTTTAGGCCTATTAACATTCATACCGAAAAAAACAGTGCATAAGCCGCAGGGTCTCATTATAGTCCCCCCCAGGAAAAATTAGACTACATATTATTGATCCAGTATGTCCGTATGTTTTTTTGCATCTTTTATTACTCCAACTAATATAACTGCCATACTGGCTAACAAGCTGGAGAATAACGGGTCGAGGCCGCCTGAGTAGAGTATTTTTGTCAGTAATGCGATGACCGCACCCAGCAGCATTGAATAGATAGCCCATCGAGATGATAGTTTACCAGGGAGGAATATGGCAAATGACAGTGGTAAAATAATACTTGACCCACGCAGACTCATCGATAAAATACCCCACTCTAAAACTAGCGAATTCATGTTGCCGAAGGCGCAAAAGGCGGCACTAAAAGCAATAAGCAGCACAAAACCACGATTAATCCATAATAGGCCGCAATCGTTTGTGTAGTGAAAAATACCGGACACTATATCGCGTGAAATCATCGTCCCTATACCTAGCGCAAGACCAGCAGCAGAACCCACCGTGGATAAAATAAGGCCACCAATTGCAAGTCCACCTAGCCAGTCCGGTAAATTGTTAATGATAAAAAGCGGGAGAGCGTCGATTGGAGCAATGCTGGGGTAGTGTAGACTCATATACATGCCAACCAGAACAGAAGGCAAGCCCACCGGTATCGTCATAGCCGCGGCAACAAGTGAACCTGTCCGCGCGGTCTGCGTATCACGTGCGGCATAAATGGCCTGAATATAGGTCTGCGTTGACAGAATTCCCACAACTAGAGATAGCAAACTAGCTACGTCCAACCATCCGCCGCGCCCAATAAGGCTAAACCACGGAAAAACAGGAAAGGTAGAAACAATGCCAGTTAATCCGCCCATAGCTGACCAAGCTATTACACCTGATATCGCTAACGTTAGATAAATGATTATGAGCTTAAGAATGCCTGCAAGGCCTGCTCCCCATACACCACCGAAGAATACATAGGCAACAACCAAAACTATACAGATGCAAACTGCAGTAAAGGTTGAAACGTTAAAAATAGCGGTAATTAGCGTTACCGCTGGCAGAAGGCTGGCCATTATACCAAAAAATATGCCGATAGAGGAAATAAGGCTGGCGATTGGACCAGCCATTTCCCCGTAATGATGTACAAGAAATTGCGGAATTGTTTCTAAAGCTGACTGTCGAAGCGGTCGAGCATAAAATAAACCCATAATAATAAATCCGATACCAGAACCGAGGGTATACCACCAGGCCGATAGGCCAATTGAATAGGCAAGCTGAGCAGTGCCGATAGTGGCTGTACCTCCGATAATAGTGCCTGTAATGCCACGTAACCTGCCCCTCCTAAATTGATACCTTTTATATATAATTATACTAATGATACAATTAGATTAAAAATACATATATGGTTAGGATGCTATATCAAAAAGGTATGAATCCAGGAGGATAAGACATGGATATCCGGGATATCAAATATTTTTGTGCTGTTGCCGAGGAAGGTAACATAACAAATGCTGCACGAAAATTGCACATAGCTCAGCCACCACTCAGTCGACAAGTAAAGCAACTGGAAGATGAGCTTGGCACTCAGCTATTTTCGCGCGGAAGCAGACGAATTCAATTAACCGAAGCTGGTCGCTTACTGTACGAAAGAGCAACGCATATATTGCAGATTGTTAATAACACGGTTCAAGAAATAACCGACTTGACGTCGTGTCTAACTGGTACATTGGCGATTGGTACAGTTACTACATCAGGAGTTATTTTACTACCAAAATGGATAAAAAAATTCAATGCTGATTATCCAGGTATCACTTATCAACTATTTGAAGGCGATAGCTATCAAATCTTAGAGCTGCTTGATGTGGGCGTTATTGAGATTGGCTTCATCCGTGGGGACTTTGACCAAGAAACCTATAACTTCATTAGTTTACCTAGTGAACCATTAGTTATTGCTATGAACCAAAACGGTTACATTTGCGGCGATAGTCCCACTCATGTACGATGGGATGAACTTGTTGACATTCCATTAATTTTGCAGCGTCGATATATAAAACTATTTCAAGAACACTGTGGGCAAGCAGGTTTTACCCCACAGGTAATTTGCACAAGCAACGAATTAATACAGGATTTAATGTGGGTAAAAAGCGGCATGGGTGTTGCTCCCATGCCGCAGTCTGCGGCCAACATATTGGTTGACTGCAGTTTAGTATATAAAGTAATTACCGAGCCAACCATAATGAGCAGGACAGCTATGATATGGGAAAAGAAGCGGCATATGTCTGCTGTTGCTCAGCATTTCTTGGGTTTATCTCGTAACAAATATACCTTTGATATATAAGTAGCTTTAGGAATTTTTTCCCCGTAAGTGCTATCACCAGTCTCCCTGGCCTCCCGTCCTCACCCTCCGGGGAAGTGATTTATAAACCAGATCATAAGAATGATCGATTAAATCTCTTATTTCTCTTTCTGGGATACTACCATCGAGAATTAACGTATTCCAGTGACGCTTATTCAAATGGTACCCGGGTGTTATGCTTGGATATTGTTGTCTTAGTATCTCTGAATAGTCAGGATTACATTTCAATGAGAGATTATCTTGGCCGTTCCTACGTGATAGTAGGGCAAACATTTTTGATGCAATCTTGATAACAATGACCTCGGGCCCGAAAGGATAATCTTCGATGGCGCCCGGTTTAATTAGGCAATACGAAAAAAGATCTTTGGAATCCAAATCAGTTCTCCTTTCATCATTATGCTAAGTTCTTTCTCTCGGTTGATTTCAATAAATAGTTCGTTTGAAGTTGATAGTAATCCTTTATTATGTACTCCCAATATGCAGTATATCTGAACCAGGAAATTACCAAACCAGTTTAGGAATATAAAATTTAACTTTAAGATAACACAGCCTTAACAGCATCTACCACCCGCTTTGCTACAATGATCCTAGATCCTTACTTTAATCTAAGGGGTCCCTTGGTCGCAGTTATGACAGACTTTTCCTCTCATGAAATGTGGACAAAATAGTTTTCTGAGGAGAGAAATATGATTAATACTACAAAACAGCCACCAGTGGAAACTTGCCTGCACCTCGTACTGGCAGCTATATCTCCCTTTCAAAACATATTTGATAAACCAGGATTAACCCATGAATTTTGTAATCGTCAAGCTCTTTCCATTATGAAGAATGATGGTTTCTCACAATTCTCAGATTTTATTGCACATTATTTATCAGAGCTCAACGCTGGGGTGTACTGGGCTGATAAGGATTGGAAGAACATACATCACTACTTTGAACCTTGTACAAATAAAGGAATGTGGCACTTCACCAATGCTATCGAGAACTTTGACATGTACTATCGGTTAGCCTTACAATACGCCACTCAAAACAACTTGAAAAAAGCCGTATTTTCCTTAGGAGCAGCAGCACACCTACTCCAAGACCTATGTGTTCCTCATCATGCACGAGCTAAACTGTTCAATGGACATAAGCAGTTTGAAGTATGGGTTCAAGAGCGTTGCTGTAAATTTGCCGTAACAACAAAGGGTATATACCATGAGGGACTACCTCCCCACTCTCTTATCATTAACAATGCTCATGTCGCCGCTGATTTTTTTGACTGGGTTCGATATGCGGGTGATGATACCCTTTATAACAAGGCCGCAGACGTTTTACTTCCTATAGCTCAAAGAACGACTGCAGGCTTATTTCGAGCTTTTGCAAGCGATATACATAGTTTTTCTCTTTATAATTTTACAAATAATAAACCCCACTCCTAGCCGAGTGGGGTTTATTATGCTAAGTATATTCACACTATATCTTTTTGAAATATATTCGATTTTAATTTTATTAATATTTCCTGACTTTTTTGAAATTCATCCTGCAGTTGTGACAGGACTTTTACCATTTCTTCTCTACGACGTTTTCTTAGCTGCAACTCATATTCTTTGATTTTGGATCTTTTGTCGGATCATCTGATTTGTTGATCACTGTTTCGGAAATCATCATTTACCCTCCTTATAACGTTTTGGAGAACATCAAATTCTTACAAAACTTGATAAAACACAACTTTTGGGATATAGACCAATCTGTTCCTTTTTGTCACGATTCAACAAAAGCTATTATCTGTCTCTTATACACATCTGACGCTGCCGACGACGGAGAG
>JAGGAA010000309.1 GCA_017889675.1 Bacillota bacterium
TAAATCAAGCATACTTTTCCCCCGCTTTCGTTAATCCTCAAATTGAGGCAGATACTCCGCATTTATCATTAACAAATCGGCTAATAGTTGTTTGGCAATTCCTACCGATGGTACCAGCGGGTGGTTTGCTAAAGCCTGTAGCGCCTTATTGTGATCACCATGTACCCCAGCCTCAATAGCTAGCATTTCATAGGCTTTGACATGCTGCACAAGTCCGGCAAGTTCTGGCGGCAACTCCCCTACCACCAGCGGTAATGCACCATTTTTACTAATTACACAATTCGTTTCGATAACAGCGTCAGCCGGTAATCCGCTTATCGCTCCGTTATTGGCGATGTTTACTGTGTGTATTTCCCGTTTATCATTATAAATAGCGCTGATTAGCGATACCGCAGCATCTGAATAATATGCGCCGCCCCGCTTTTCAAGCTCTGCCGGTTTTTCAGCCAATTGAGGGTCTTGATACAGCTCAAATAATCTACTTTCTACTGCCTTTACCACCTCGGCTCTTGTTCCTACCCCGCCCTGGGCTGCTGCCGCCTGTTCTTCAGCAAGAATTGCGTCAGTCATATAGTAGTACCTGTGGTAAGGACAAGGTACCATGCCCAATGCTTGCAGGAAATCGCCGTCCCATTTAAGATCTGGTATGTTTTTCATCGTAAGCGCCGCCCCGTCCTGCATCAGCTCCAGAACTTTGGCAGTAACATCAATACCTTTATGCCACACTGTGCGTCCCCATACAAGATGATTGAGTCCCGCAAAATCAATATAGACTTCGTTAGCGTCAGCATCCAGCAGTTTTGCGATCGTCATCTTCAAATGGATCGGAACATTACATAACCCAATACATTTTACATTGGTGTGCCTAAGAACACTCTCGGTAATCAGCCCTGCCGGATTAGTGAAATTGATTAACCAGGCATCTGGGCATAACCGCTCCATATCCTTACAAATAGCAAGAATTACCGGGATAGTACGCAACGCCTTAGCAAAGCCGCCCGGGCCGGTAGTTTCTTGTCCCAATACGCCGTATTGTAAAGGAAACCTCTCATCTTTGGCGCGGGCGGCAAGACCGCCAACCCGAAACTGGGTCACAACAAAATCGGCACCCTGTAGCGCCTGCTCCCGGTCGAAACAGGACGTAATACTAATCTTGAGACCTGCCTTATCCACCATTCGGCGCGATAATTCAGCAATAATGGCTAGCTTTTTTTGCCCGGTCGGGATATCGACAAGACATATTTCGGCAACCGACAGTTCACCCGCCCGCCGGATAAAACCGTCGATTAATTCCGGCGTATAACTGCTGCCCCCACCGATAACAACAACTTTTAATCCTGACACTCTGACGCCTCCAGTTTAGCAGCAAGCTGTTTTATTGTTTTGTGCATCTCAACCATGTTCTCAATGAGATTCTTTTCCGACAGTGCTGTCATCAAATGATCCTGTGCATGCACAAACAAGAGTGTTATCTCAACTTTATTACCCTGGGCCTCCTGCTGAATCATATCAGCCTGGACCTGGTGAGCAGCACTAACTTCTTCCTCCGCTTGCCGTAAATGTTCAGCCGCTTTATCAAAATCTCCCGCCTGCGCGGCACGCAGCGCTTCATAGGCCTCAGCCCTGGCATTACCAGCATGAAGAATAATCGTAAATATAATTTCTTCTGTCATTTCTTCTCCTCTTCTAATTCCCCGGCAGCTCCTTCTCTAATGAGTTTTCGCTCATAGGCTTTGAGGAACGGATAATATAGGGCAGCGGTAATTGTTATGTTGACAAGTACCAGCAGGATAGCCCGCCAGTCACCACCTGTTGCCAGATACGCACCAATAGGCGCAGGCAGTGTCCAAGGTACGAGTATATATGGCTTACTTACTAATCCCATATCCATAGCAAAATAAGTAAGAATTCCGATGGTAATCGGACCAAACAGAAACGGTACAAATAACAGCGGATTAAGCATAACCGGAACGCCAAATATAACCGGTTCATTGATATTACAAATCCCTGGTAAGAGGGAAGCTTTGCTCATACTTTTAAGATAAGGTGCCTTTGAAAATAGCATAATAAGCACCAGGCTAAGGGTTGCTCCCGAACCGCCAATCCAGACAAACCACTGAAAGAAAGGCTCAGGCGCAATATTCGGTATAGGTTGTCCAGCCGCAGCCGCAGCAATATTTTGGTCTAAGAGCACTAACCAAATTGGCCTTGCTACACTGCCAACTACGGAGTCACCGTGAATTCCAGTAGCCCACAGGAGAGTTATGATAATAATAGGTACTAAAATACCTGCTAACGTATTGCCGGCCAGTACTAATGGCTGAAATAATTGCAAAACAAAGTGGTGAATATCAAATCCAAGAAAATCCCGAATTACCCAGATTGTCGGTATAATAATTGCCGCCGGAATAAGTGCCTCAAACGATTTGGCAACAGACTCCGGTACGCCTTCCGGCATCTTAATTGTCAGCTTGTTACTTTTAGCAAACCGCAATACCTCTACAGCAAAAATGGCCATAAGGATCGCGACAAACATACTGCCGCCCCCAAGGTTCTCCATAAGCAACGCTTGCCCCTTGTCTGAGTAGGCAACAGGTACACTTGTCAGTACGAAGGCGGCCATCGCCAAGATGCCGCCTGACACCCCGTCCAATTTATAAGATTTAGCAAGATAATAGCCAATACTATGGCAAGCATAAAGTGCCATAAGCCCCATGGTTAAACGGAACGGAATAAGGATTTGGCCTGCATATGGTTTGACGATCGCTGCCAAAAACGGCACTGGGGGAAAAGCCAGGATCAAAAAGAAGCTGCCAACAATAATGAGCGGTATGGTCGAAATAATACCATCACGTACTGCCCGTAGATGGCGTTGTTC
>JAGGAA010000310.1 GCA_017889675.1 Bacillota bacterium
TTATCGCTGCTGATTGGGCTTTCATCACAGCTTTATCTCCTCCATCTTGACCACTGCCAATACCGACTAAGGCAACACTTTCTCCGCTATCTCCATCAACTAAAGTTATATTTACTCGTACTGTCACTA
This sequence comes from Bacillota bacterium, assembly GCA_017889675.1. Taxonomy (GTDB): domain Bacteria; phylum Bacillota; class Negativicutes; order Sporomusales; family Sporomusaceae; genus Sporomusa. The sequence continues at coordinate 130 of JAGGAA010000310.1, forward strand.
AATGTTCGATACTGCCTTTATTCGTAGTAACCTCACTACTATCCACGATTTCCGGTAATACGATGGAGGCGATCTTATGCTTTACCAAAGAAGCATTTACTTTCTCCAATACATCAGCAGAAGTAGCATATTTATAGTGATGAAAATCATTGGTTCCGTTTTTTCTTATTACACTGCACTCTTCCATGACCTTAATCAATTTACCAGCAATATTTTTCATGTACCATTCCTCCCACTTAAAATAACTAAGAGCTTGCTTATCCACCTTTTACGGAAGATAAACAAGCTCATTTTTATAACAGCTCTTTGTTTTTGATGCTCCGGTATGTCCTGTGGGATTAACACTCAGCTGACCCCCTTTAATGGTTTTACCATTTTACTTTTTAACTGACAGCCATACGGACAAAAGTCTGATACCTGACAATAGTCTAAGCATTTTCGATTGTTCCAGCGTTCCTTTGCCTTACAAATCGGCGGCATGGTTTTATTTTCTAAAGCTTGAGCTAACGCAGCAGCTTTGTACTGCACATACCGATTAATCCAGCGGTCACTAATTCGATTAACTGGTATTAAGTATATAGCTTGGTTGATACCTCTTTCATTAGCAATCCGCAGGCTGTTATCCCGGCATAAGGCTTGAATGACCATTTTATTTACCGCTAACCCTTGCTGCTCCAATAAAATCCGATAGCAGTTTAATTGAATAGCCCAATCTAAAATGCCTCTTACACCATCATCCCGCCAATCTTTTTTGTATTTTTCTTGTCCCTTTTTTAGTCCGGTTTTATAAACTTCACCGGTAGGTACATCTACCTTGTATCTCCCTAATGCCCTCATAATTTTATAGCTGCTAGTTACTTTTATATCGCCAAGTACTCCAGTATCCTGGTCTAGAATCTCACCATATAAATCAAATTTTCCGGAAGTAATATTATCGTTTAAGCGGATTTCTGTAAGCATATTGCCTTGGGTATGGTTTTCATTAATGGTATGAACGGCTGAACCATGCAAAGCATATACAATATCTTGAGGGTTTACCGCATAATTAACGGTCTTTTTTAGATATGTTTCTCTTGTTCCTGCAATAAGTTCCGTTACTGTTGGTTCCTTTAGCCCTCGGTCTAACGACGCGGCTACAGCTCGTAATGTTGGCAGAAACATACATCTTTGTTTTTTAGGGCAGGCGTTTAGGCACTCTCGGATAGCGATTCTGGTTTCATCCGGGCAGATAAATTGCTTTGCTGGCATACTTTTGCCTCCTTCTTCTCTTCAGGTTCTTGTTCTTCGGATACTACTAACTTAACCGTCATTCCACCCAAAAGTCTTCCGTATTCGGTTTCTAGCAATGGTCTGATTGGCGCTTGTTCATGCATTGCCCGCAACGCATCGGCCAATATTTTAATTTGGGAATAACTCAACGTTAAATGAATATTTTCATTATCCGGCGCTTTTAACGCCAGAACAAATGCCTCCTTACATTGCCACAACTCAGCATTTACGTCCGAATAAGCAAAACAGTTAGTTACTAACAAATGACTCTCCCCCTTCTAGTATTATCTAGCAATCTCCAGCGGAATAAGATTGGTTACGTTTCTTTCATTATATTTAGGCGGCAATAACAGTTGGTTTTTATCGATTGGCTGGGACAATAGCTCACCCCCTAGTCGTTCTAATTCTGTTGCTCTAGTGTAGTCCTCCAGATCCTGGGATGCTCGGGTTACTGCATTGATCAGGCCATATTTACTATTATCAGCCCCAATAATAAAATGGCGCAGTATACTGCCTCGCTCACTTTGGTTTAAGACATATCTATCCGCCAATACCTCCACTGTTTTGACTGGATCAGGACCGGTAGACTCATTCATGGTTGCTCTAAGCTTTTCTACCGACAGATTAAATTTAACTTCGTCAATAGCTACTCGAACCGTATCCTGCACTTTCATAAAAAAGGCCCGGTCATCTTGGGCTAAGGTTTCATCCGAGAAGATTTCATAAGCGCTATCGTCATTATCAATTTGTTTGCCTACATGGTACCGCTTCTGGGCATAATCTTTGACAATCAAACCGTTTTTACAGACCAAGCGAAATATGAGCGGCTCCACTTTTAAGCTACCTAAACCAACCTCAGAGTTAGATATAACTAGTCCAGCCTGGACAACATCACCGACCGCAACTTCTGCTTTTAGCTTTTTATTGATAATCTTGATATACATATTGGTTTCGGTTACTTCACTGGATACAATTTCGGCCACTTTCATTTCTTGGATAATGGGAAATACGGCATCGGCTAGTTCCAGATTATCTAGCCTGCGATATCTGTCGCTTAAAAAGGCCCGGACATTGCCATCTAGGGTACGGATCATTCTTCGTTCTGGCGTTTTCTCCAGCCAGGAGTTAATGTTGTCATCAAGTAGACTGGAATATTCAAAGCGCATTTTATTGTAGTATTTCTGGGGTATTTGCAGACGCTCAGCCAGTTGTTTATGCGCTAGCTCGTTTAGGATGAAGGTTTCTGCGTTATCATCCAAGTTGACCGTCAATCGACTCTTTCCCTTGTCTGTTTCCACATACAAGCTGCGGGTATCGGCAATATAGTCTTTTCTGGCTTGACGTTGGCGTTCTAGTTCCTGGGCTAATTGAGTAATGGATTTGCCTTGTTTCATGATTCATTCCTCATTTCGTTTTAGTTTTAAGATAAAATTAGAGCCAACCGGCACTTAAACCGATTGACTCTAAATGGATTATTTAC
>JAGGAA010000056.1 GCA_017889675.1 Bacillota bacterium
GTTGAACCTCTAATAGATCCACACACTGGACAACTCATATCTGCTTTTTTCTCTATTAATCGTTTTACTATTATATCCTGTAAATCCATACAATCCTCCCTTTACCACTTTCTAACAACTTCGGCAAAAAAGAATTAAACTCCTGCAATATAATTGGCTGCCAACCGAAAAGGAGGAACCATTCAGCGGCCCTGGTAGGCATATTGGGCATGAAAAAAGAGCACGAAGGCTCTATCGTCGTAAATCAAATACTAAAATGAACAATTAACATTAGTGGTGCTTAGCCCGTTCTACAGGAAAACTCATTTGCACATACTAAAACAGCTTTTTGGACATCATACCTGTCTTTTTTAATTCCTCTAGGGCTGTATATACAACGCAACATGAATTGAATATGAAATAATTTTGAACTTTGTTTTTATATGAGAAATCAATTTCCTTATTTCAGCGCTGACTTCGTCCCAGTTTTCAATATAATTGTTTACCTTTTTAATCGTGTCTGGGAATTTTAAAATTGTATCAATTCCTTGGATAATACCAAAAATAGAAGAAATAACAGTTAGTGCAATCATAAAGTCTGCACCTATCCCATAATTTTTTCTGGTAATATTATCAACTTTCCATCCAATTCACTAACAAGCGCTTTTTTTCAGGATATTTATCTTCCTTTTCATTGCTCATTACTTCATCTAGCCCGACAAGCGCAAATTTAAGCATAAGTCTGCTCTCCTTATCAATAATTATGTAACATATCCCAATAGTTCCTGTTTTAGATCAAAATATCCTGCTAGTATAACATAATATAATTAGCGCTTATGTGTTTTATGAAAAACGAAAATCCAGACTATCTGAAATATACCTGAATGCTAAGGATTACTTAAAGTCTGTGGCATGTTACTTAAAGAGTCAACTATTAAAACTGAATATAATTGATTTCATTACCATTTAATTGTGCGATACTGTCATCTGTGTATTCAATCCGTATCTTCATTAACTTAGCTTTTCCGATAGTATTATTATACCATGCACATGACCAACGGTATCCTTCACCATACCATTCCCCGGGGCTAATAAGCCCAGTTACTTTTCCTGTATACACTGCTGCAGTCTAATAGTACATGCAACTGCATCCCGCTCAAAGTTATAAAGATAAATAAAGTCTTGCCATTGTTGTACCCTGAAACATCACAAGAGTACCCCCTCTGATAATTGCAGAGGGGGTACTCTTGTGATAAGTTTGTTCTATTTACCAACGCATCCTAATTGTCCTGTTTGCTGAGATATTGTAGTAATATCTTTACTGCTGCATTGCTCACAAGTCTCTGGTTTCTTTCCATCCTTTGCCTCTTGAATCAAGCCAATTTATTTTTAATTTTCTAATTACTCTTTCAATTGATGTTTCCCATTCTCCTCCCAGAAAATAAATGTATTCTGAATACATTTATTTTGGTAAAGTCTGGCTTACTTTAGGTGATTTCCCCCTCATTGGCACCCCAAATTACAGGTAAAAACCGCCGTTTTCCTTCAACACAACAAGGCAAGGGTAGTATCAATTTGGGGATACTACCCTTGCCTTTTATGATGGGCTTTTCTCTTAGACGGCTAAGTCCCTGGAATTGTTCGACTTAACTTCAGATAGGTTAAACCCCCACCTAAAACTAAGAATCAATTTATCTACAGCCGAACAATAGCATTCGGCGCAAGCCGGTGGTACTCCAAAGCTTCGTGATCTGTCATTTGGTTGAATTCTTTAAAGTAAGTGCCGACTGCCGTAAATACATCTGGCTCTTCGATGCACATAACCTCGGCTTGCTCTTCCCGCAGTTTATGGGCAACATCAGATGGTGCTACCGGCACAGCGACAGTTATACTAGCCGGGTTCCATTTTTGCAGCCACTTTACTGCAGCACGCATGGTATAGCCTGTAGCAATACCATCATCAACAACAATAATGTCACGGCCTTTAACTTCGTGATTTTTAATAATCAGGGACTCATAGGCCTTAACCTGCTGATCAAATATCTCACGGGCTTTTGCTGTTATTTCGTCAAAGCTTTCCTGCGTTATCCCAATACCGCTAACATATTGGTTGTCGTGAATCAAACTGCCATCAGGCATAATTGCACCAATGGCTACCTCTGGATTCAGTGGATGTCCGATTTTTTTCGCAATAAGAACGCCCATCTTAGCCTGCAGTTTAGCCGCAATAGGAGATGCCACCACAATCCCACCGCGGGGAACTGCTAGTATATAGGGGGTTTTCAGGCTTAGTTCCGCTAATTTTTCTGCTAAAAGCTGTCCTGCATGAATACGATTGTCAAACATAGCTCACCCTCCTTAATTTTCTACTTATATGTTTTGTGGCCATTATGATTTTAATGCAAAAAAACCTTGCCTATCGCAAGGTTTTTTTATAGTACCTCGGGACAGACTCGAACTGTCGACAGCCTACTACTTTCGATTGCTGCATATTAAAACTGAATTTTATATAATATTTTGAAAAAATACTATTGCTAAAAAGGGGGATTTCACTCTTATGCCGAATACTTTTTTAGATTAACATGGAGGCATTTATGACGGTTTTTACTCTATTAGAAACAGTAAGCGCTTTGTCTTTTATCGCTATGACAGCCTATCTTACAGCCCGCAGCCGTTTTATAATGCGCTGCGCTCGTTATCCCTTCCACTGGGCAAGCCAATTCTCCTTAATTGTCCTATTTGCCTTTCTAGCAATAACAGGCAACTACAGCACCTTGCCCTGGGATCAGCCACGCGTAACTACTCGTTTAATTGGAGTAATCCTCGGGGGTATTGCTGGCGGGCCTGTATCTGGGTTTGGAGTGGGTTTTATTTGTGCCAGTTACCTAATATTGGTAGAATATTCATCCATACATCTGCCATTTTTCCTCATTGTTGCTGGGACCCTTTCCGGTATGTTACGCCTTCGGTTTAATTTCCACCAAATTACACCACTAACTGGTGCGACTGTAGCTTTAGTTATCGAGCTTTGTCAAATAATCCTGATTACACTGTTTCCGGCTTCCACAGCTACGATGTTTTTTAACTTTAAAGCAGCGGTGCTTACTATGGGTGTCAGCACTATCGGTGTATGGCTATTTTTATATATTATTAATTGGATTGAGGCGGAACAGGATATTTACGGGGCACGCGCCGCACAATTGTCCCTGGATATTGCCAGTCGCACACTCCCGTTCCTCAGGCTGGGTTTCAACTCGCATTCAGCCACAGTAACAGCAAGTATTATCTACGAATTAACACAAGTAGATGCGGTCTCCATCACTGGCAGGTATAAACGGCTAGCCTTTATCGGCCAGGGTGCCGATCACCATAAACCAGGCGCGCCGATTCTCTCGGCTGCTGTAAAAGATGCGGTCGCCAGCAAGACTATGAAAGTTATTAATACTCCGTCCGATCGGGGCTGCCCCTTTCCCTTTTGCCCACTAAAGTCCAGCGTTGTGGTACCACTGTTTTCCGGCGACAAGGTAATTGGAACCATCGAAATAGCCCGTGTTCACGAAAATACAGTGTCTGAATTAGATATCCACATTGCTGATGGAATTGCAAATTTGCTATCTGTCCAGATTCAACTGGCTGAAGTTGATAAGCAACGAAAAATGCGGGAAAAGGCTGAGCTTAAAGCCCTCCGCGCCCAAATTAACCCTCACTTTCTCTTTAACACGATTAATATTATAATGTCCTTTTGCCGTACTGATCCGGATAAAGCCCGCAGCTTGCTGGGAAGTCTGGCAACCTTGATGCAGCAAGGCTATTCCAATCAAGATGAACTGGTAACATTACAAAATGAATTGGCTGCTATTATGGCCTACCTGGAAATTGCGATGTCCCGCTTTGGTGACAGACTGGACGTCGCTGTTAATGTCGATGACGAGGCAGCTGTTGCCCTAATCCCGGCCTTATCATTGCAGCCATTAGTAGAAAATGCCTTAAATCACGGCTTGTTTCCAAAACTAGGCAGCTGCCTGTTGTCCATTGAAGCCTATATTGAGGAAGATACTCTGATTGTAACTATTTCTGACAATGGTGTGGGGATTCCCCCGGAAAAACTAGCCAAAATTCAGGCCGGCCATTCAGATGGAGTGGGTTTAACCAATGTTCATCAACGCTTAACTAGTCTCTATGGAACAAAATACGGTCTAACCATAACCTCGCGGCCACCATTCGGCACGGAAATTTGGCTACGCATTCCCTTCCAGCAAAATCTATCAATTCAGAAAGAAAGTGGTGTAGTGTGAAAACAAAAACAGTTATTGTTGATGATGAACAACCCATTTGCGACGAAATTGAATACCTGCTGAGCCAACACCAAGATATCGAGGTATGCGCCAAGTTTACTAATTGTGTTGATGCACTTATTTTTATCCTGGAAAAGAAGCCAACGTTAGTATTCCTGGATGTCAGTATGCCTGGTATGTCAGGCCTTGAGATGGCCCAAAAGCTAAACAGCATGACTCGACCGCCCTATATTGTTTTTATTACCGCTTATCCGGAACACGCTGTCGATGCATTTGCCACACCGGCTATTGGTTATATTACTAAGCCGGTTACTGCTGAAAAACTCGCCCAAACCATGACCAAGGTACGGCATTTATCCTCTAGGGCCACAGCTGAGAAGGTGTCGCAAATTGCCAAGGTCTGCGTACTATCTGGCGGCAAAATCGTGCCAATGAACAAAAGTGATATTGTGTTTATTTACGTCAAGGATAAAGATGTCTATGTACGTACCCGCGCTGACGAGTTTTCGGCCATGTTAACCTTGCAGGAATTTGATAACTTATTAACAGAAGCCAATTTTTTGCGCATTCATCGACAGTATATTATTAACTTAGATGAAATACTTGAAATCATCCCTTGGTTTCACGGCTCCTATTTGCTGCGCATGAATGATGCCAACAAACAAGAAGTGCCTGTCAGCCGCAACCGGGTAAAACAGCTTAAAATTGCACTGGGGCTGAAGTAGAACTTTTCTGTAAGGAGGTTAGCCATGCAGCTTAGTCTCAAAACTAGGTTTACCGTCTTTATCATTGGGTCAGCATTGTTGTTATCTTTGGTCATGGGTATTATTACTATCCGTGACATGCATACTCAAATTGAAGTGGCTATCTCCGAAAAAGCTAAGTCTGATTTGGCCACTGCCCAGGAAATTGCTGACTATATGCACCCTGGGTCTTGGCATGTGGTAGCTGGTGAGCTATACAAAGGCAGTGCTCGGATCAATGATGATACCGAGTTAGTAGATAGGATTGGTCGCTTAACAGATGACACTGTCACTATTTTTTTGAATAACACTCGCGTTTCTACCAATATTATGCGCGATGGTAGCCGAGCAACCGGTACTATCGCAGCCGATTATGTTAGCGAAACTGTGCTGACAGGTGGTAAAATATATATTGGTGAGGCCGAGGTCGTCGGCGTTAAATACCAAACAGGCTATGCCCCAATAAAAGACGATTCTGACCATATTATCGGTATGTTTTATATTGGCGTTTCCAAAAAGCTGGCCGATCAACTCAAACAAAGCTTTATTGCCGTTGCCATACTATCAGCGCGTATTGCCTTGTTATTTGCGCTAGCTGCTACCTGCTTTATTCCTGTTGATACCTGGGGAACGGTATCATCCGCCCGAGCAGGACCAATAAATTCACAAACAATAAACCATAAAAAGGCACCACGCAGCTGAGGACGCCAACGGGGGCACGCTAGTAAAATAGGGCTGTGGAAAACTTATCTCTAAGTTTTCCACAGCCCTATTTTCATTTAGAACAACCTGAAGTTTATTCCCTACAGTGTTTTGGCAAGATAACTCCTATATCAAGACAGCGCAGGAATTTTCTCCATTTGTAGGCCCCAAATCTTTTTGTTCTTCTTTTTGAACCCGAAGGACCAGCGCAACGTACCAACTACTTCAATCTGGTCGCCACCTTTGATTTTATCACGTGGCGCCACAAACATATAAACACCAATTTCACCGCTGGGATCAACAACCTGAAAATTAGGCCGATTCAACCATTGCTGTGATACCGCAGTAACCGTACCGCTAATCCGCACCTGCTCACCGATTGCTTTTTTGGCCAGATCCTTAATCTTGCCTAATTTGACATGACGAAGATCCATTCTATCCACATGCCGCCTATTCATTACGTTCATCAGCATCGGAATCCCCCCTAGAAGCAGGACCATAGGCAGCAGAGTAAGTGACAATTTAGCATCCGGACTTAGCAGATATGCTAAGAGTATGACAGAAGTGCCCATTCCTAGACTGATATATGCAAAAACGGACATATGCAATACAAATCCCCCCGTTAATTCACCAAATGACTTTTACTATTTAGCATTCATCACAGGTACTCCTTTGGAATCAACAGCTGGGGTAGCAACAGCTCCACAGGCATCGCATTTAAAGCAGTAGTGGTAGGTAGCACCGATAACGATGACAGCACCAACGATGTTACCTAACGTAACCGGGATAATATTCCACACCATAATATCATACCAGGAAATACCGCCGTTGGTCTGGAGCAAAGCATTCCAGGCTTTGCCGTCAGCTCCCACTTTAGTGATTAAACTCGGGAAACTATCCACAAGGAATTTACCTGCAGGCAAAAAGTACATGTTTGCAACACAGTGCTCAAAACCGATGACGACGAAGGACATAATCGGGAACCAAATGGTAAAAAACTTACCAACAACATCCTGGGCAGTCATCGCCATCAGAACGGCCAGGCAAACAATAAAGTTACAACCGATTGCAGAAACGAACAAGGACAATAGCCCCATGTCTCCCGCGGCTTTATAAGTAAGAATCTTGCCGACACTAACAGTGACGGCCATTAGACCAAAGGCGTTTGGTTCTGCCGCCGTGAAATTTCCTTGGCTAAACGACGACACAACGACAACAGCGGCAAAGGCCAGCGAACCAACAAAATTACCAAGATATACAACCGTCCAGTTCTTAATGAGTTTTCCATAGGTACTCTTTCCCGCCCAGACAGCCATCGGCAATAACATAGCATCGCCGGTAAACAACTCCATACCAGTAAGAATGATAGCAATCAGGCCAATCGGGAATACGGCACCACCAATCAGCTTAGCTAGTCCTGCACCCATCAAAGGCGCGACACCAGACATAGCAACTGTGCAAAAAGCCGCGCCGACCGCGATATATACCCCACCCATGATACCGCGCACGAACAACTGACCTATCGACAAATCTCCTTTGGCTTTACCCGCATTGTAGGCCATGCCTACCATTTGGGCAGGTGAATTAATAAGACCCATAGTAATACCCCCTCATTATTATTGATATATTCAGACTAAATCTCCCGCAAAACCACCTGTAACCAAGTGAGCATCTCAGTGTCTATAATTAAAACTCTTTCAGCAATACGAAGTTCCCAATCCTAATACTATTCCTCTACTATGTCAGCTTCCGTGTTCTGTTACAGATTCAGGAGTCTTTTCACTAAAATTTGTAATAAAAGTACGTAGCCTAAATAAAATACCACCAAGAGCAACTATACTATGTGCCCCTTTAGTATCAAAATATAACTGTCAGCTATCGCTAAACAGCCAATTGTGAATGGTAAATCCGAGTTGCTCCCGTTGTGCGTCGCCATTAATAACTTAGCAAACACACTCCTTCCGTATTATGTCAGTATAGTTCACCATAACATGAAGATGGAGTTGCAATAATTAAAATATTATAACTATTAAATGGCTTCGCATCCCTGGCGCCAAAGAAGCACGACTTATCCACCTACAAAATGAACTTATCATTATTATATATGGTAAAATCATACACCTTCCACAAACGATTACCCAACTGCACAATATCGTTACCGAAAAGTTATTTTTGGGGACTGACTGGTGATGTATTAATTAAATTTTCTGCTAATTGGAGAATTCAAAAAGGAAGAGTCTTTGAAATAAAATTCAAAGACTCTTCCTTTTTCCTTGGTGGGCGATGACGGGATCGAACCGCCGACATCCTGCTTGTAAGGCAGGCGCTCTCCCAGCTGAGCTAATCGCCCGAGAAAGTAATATTAAGGATGTTCTTCGCTACCGCTCAGAACTAAGCGATTCACTCAGGTTCTTATTTCGCCTAACGGCTCGCAAGAACCTGGTTCACTGCTTATGGTGACCCGTGGGGGAATCGAACCCCCGTTATCGCCGTGAAAGGGCGGTGTCTTAACCGCTTGACCAACGGGCCAGTTGTTCTACCAGACCTTCTGGACTGGATTGGATAGAAAAATGGTGACCCACCCGCGGCTCGAACGCGGGACACCCTGATTAAAAGTCAGGTGCTCTACCAACTGAGCTAGTGGATCATCTTCACAATGTTAAATTATACAATATGGTCATAGGCTTGTCAATATCGGTTTGTTGGGAAATGTTCACTCAAAACAACAAAAATACCCCGCCGTCGCACAATGTCATTATGGTTAACTTAATGACATTGCGCCGTCGCAGGGTATTTTTGTTATTTCACTTAAAACATATCAGCAAGAATCATTGTCTGTTCACGACCAGGACCAACAGAAACAATACCAATCTTAATACCACTGACTTCGCTCAAGCGTTCGACATAGCGACGCGCATTGGCTGGCAATGCCTCATAACTTCTTACAGCGCAGGTAGGTTCTTGCCAACCCGGCAGTTCCTCATAAACCGGTTCAACCTGAGCTAAGACCTTGAGGCTGGCAGGGAACTCATTTATGATCTCACCTTTATATTTGTAGCCAGTACAAATTTTAAGGGTCTTCAAGCTGTCAAGGATATCCAGGCGGGTAATTGCCATATACTCAATGCCGCTAAGATAACCAGCATAACGTACCACGCAGGCATCCAGCCAGCCGCAACGGCGGGGACGACCTGTTGTTGTACCATACTCATGACCAAGTTCTCTGATGGTTTCGCCCACTTCATCAGTAAGTTCA
>JAGGAA010000311.1 GCA_017889675.1 Bacillota bacterium
TGATTCTCGCCGCATTACCTGGAGACGGGTGGTTGATCTTAATGAACGTGCTTTGCGGAATATTGTTTGCGGACTTGGCGGCAAGGCCAATGGTGTGCCGCGGGAAACCGGTTTTGATATAACGGTGGCCTCTGAGATGATGGCTATTCTCTGTTTAGCTAAAGATCTTGACGATATGAAAGAACGTATTGGCCGGATTATTGTTGCTTATACATATGAAGGTAAGCCTGTAACCCCGCAGGATCTTAAAGTTACCGGAGCTTTGACACTGCTGTTTAAAGATGCTATTAAACCTAATCTTGTACAGACGCTGGAAAATACACCTGCTTTTGTTCATGGCGGCCCATTTGCTAATATTGCTCATGGCTGTAATAGTGTGTCTGCTACGAAATATGCACTCAAGCTTGCTGACTACTGCGTTACCGAGGCTGGTTTCGGCGCTGACTTAGGTGCAGAAAAATTTCTTGATATTAAGTGCCGGTTTGCTGGTTTCAAGCCCAGTGCGGTTGTAATTGTGGCTACTGTTCGTGCCCTCAAGATGCATGGCGGTGTTCCCAAAAGTGAGCTGGCTGGCGAGAACATGGCGGCGCTGGAAAAAGGGCTTACCAACCTCACCAAGCATATTGAAAATATTCAGCAATTTGGTCTGCCGGCGGTAGTAGCTATCAATGCTTTCCCAACAGACACTGCCGCTGAGTTAAACTTTGTTGAAGAAAAGTGTAATGCAATGGGCGCTGAGGTGGCACTATCTGAAGTATGGGCTAAAGGCAGCGTAGGTGGGCAGGTGCTGGCGGAAAAAGTACTGGCTGCCTGTGAGAAGCCTAGTAATTTTAGTTTTATGTATGATGAACAAGCTCCGATCAAAGATAAAATTGCGGCAATTGCCACCAAAATTTACGGCGCTGACGGCGTAAACTATACCACGGCAGCAGAAAAAACTATTAAGGAACTGACTGCCCTGGGGTTTGATAAGACCCCGATTTGCATGGCAAAGACTCAATACTCCTTAAGCGATGATATGACTAAAATGGGGCGTCCAACCGGCTTTACCATTACCGTTCGTGAAGTAAGAGTTGCCGCTGGGGCAGGCTTCTTAGTGGCCATTACTGGTGATATTATGACCATGCCCGGACTGCCTAAAGAACCTTCTGCTATTAGGATGGATATTGATAATAGCGGTAAGATTGTTGGTTTGTTTTAGTACTCTTATAAAGTGAGACTATGCTGTCGGTGGGGCTTTAAGAGTCTTAGCGCAGATTGGTCATCAGATCAATAGAAAACCAGGAAGCCGAGTATATGGCGTTCCTGGTTTCTTTGTATATAATTATGACATAGTGATTGTTAACGTATAGAGATTCCCACTCTAGAATCAATCGATATTAATATATATCCCTAGTTGTAAGCAATGATTGCAACTGAAGTATGATTTTTTCGAAATATAAGAAAATAGTATTGACAAGGATAAAATACAGAGTTATCATACATATAGATGTATATACAACAGACTCGATTGGAGGAAGAATTTTAAATGCTAATAATTGGAGAACTCATTAACACTAGCCGTAAAGCTATTCGTGAAGCTGTTGAAACAAGAAATGCAGCCTATATTCAAGAAGTGGCTAAACAACAAGAGGCTGCTGGTGCAAATTACCTGGATGTAAACTGTGGAACAATGGTTGGTCAGGAAATTGAATGCATGGAGTGGCTGGTAAACACCATTCAAGAGGTAACCGATATGCCGCTTTGCATTGATAGCCCTGACGAAAATGCTTTGAGAGCGGGTTTGCTTCTGGCAAAAACTACTAATGGAAAAAGAATGATTAATTCCACAACTGCCGAAGAAAAACGCTACCAGGCAGTTATCCCGCTGGTAAAAGAGTTCAACGCTAAAATTGTTGCTCTTTGTATTGAAGATGCCGGTATGCCGGAAACTGCCGAAGACCGTTTGCGGATTGCCAGCAAGTTGGTTGACGACATGGAAAAAGAGGGAATTCAGCAAGATGATATCTACCTTGATCCGCTGATCAAGCCGTTAAGCACTAATGATAAATATGGGAAATCGGTATTGGATGCTATTTATGCTATCAAGCAAAAATATCCGGCAGTACACCTTACTTGTGGTTTGAGCAATATCTCCTACGGTTTTCCTAATCGGGCTGTGCTCAATCGCTTATTCGTAGTTCAAACCATGACTGTAGGAATGGATGGCTATATACTTAACCCAACAGATAAAGCTATGATGGGCGTGGTATACGCAGGACAAGCTTTGTTAGGCAATGATAGATTTTGTAAAAACTATCTTAAGGCTCATAGAAAAGGAATTTATGAATAATAGCCTGTAATCAGGTGATGTAATGAGTCTAGTATCTAATTTAAAAAAATAACAATATGGGGGAATTTGAAATGGCAAAAACTGATCTGGTAAAAGCGGTAACTGAGTTAGAGGAAGATTTAGTGATTTCGGCAGTAAATGAACAACTTGCAGCTGGTGTGCCAGCAGTTGAGATTCTTGGACAACTGCAAGAAGGTATGGAAGGCGTAGGTAAACTGTATGAAGCTGGTGACTACTACCTGTCCGAATTAATTATGTCGGCAGAAGTATTCTCTAATGCAGCCGCACTACTTGGTTCAGCCCTCGCAGACAGCGGCGATAAAAAAGCTATCGGCACAGTTATCCTGGGAACTGTAAAAGATGATATTCATGATATCGGTAAAAATATTGTTTCTACAATTCTAAATTGTAATGGTTTCAAAGTAGTAGATATTGGTGTAGATGCCCCAATCGAAACCTTTATTGAAGCAGTAAAAACTCACAAACCGGACGTAGTTGGCATGTTCTGTCTGTTAACCACTGCTTTTGATGTAATGAAAGAAAC
>JAGGAA010000312.1 GCA_017889675.1 Bacillota bacterium
TGGCTAATAGACATATACCGACTACAACGAATACTACAATTGCTATCGTTTCCATAGCTTCGCCTCCTTGGGGAGACCTTCCCAGTTTAGTATATACGGGACTGAATTATTTATTTGGGGTGAGAGTGTGAGATGGCGGTGATAAAGAAGTTACACTCTCCATCGTTCTAGCTACTGTATAGTGGGTAAGATATGGTAGACAGGGCAGTTAGTCTGCTGCCCTATCTTTAACAACCTGAGCCAATTCCTTAAGATATTCGGCATCGTTAGCAGTAGCATTGGAATTTATTGGGCCATTTGTTGGTTCGGGTGATAGGGCAGAGTCACTAGCGCTCTTGGCATTTTCACTAGTAAATAACTTCATTTTGGATTTTTTAAGCATTGCAATCACCTCCTGGTATAGGTTCTGCCAGGGAGCGTTTGCACATGCATTTTTATAATATTTAAGGGTGGGGTATGCATGAATAAGAGTTGTGGTAATTGTATAAAAGCCTTTTTCGCTTATTATCCGAGGTATTTAACAATGTTGGGGTCGTATATGAATTGGAAGTGATCAGTTTTTATAATCAGCCCGCCACCGTAACACTGGCCGAAGCCCACGACTGGGATGTGCCAGCGCTTCAGTAACTCTCCGGCGGTGAGATACGTGTAGTTTCCGAGAGTCCAAGGGTCCATAAGAAATATTTGGTTCGCTTCAGTAACTCTTCGGCGGTGAGATACGTGTAGTTTCCGAGAGTCCAAGGGTCCATAAGAAATATTTGGTTCTCATTATATCCGCAAGCTATCACATAGTGCGAATCCTTCCAGTCCAAAGCGTAGTCGACGCCGTTTTCCCCCCATGCCTGGATCTGAAGCATAGGGGTTATCCCGTCGTCAATAAAAGATTTAAGACAATCAATGTTCATATTCTCAATAAAAGAGGCTTGGAAGCCAATCATCTCCACAAAGAGGATGATTTTCTGGTAGTCTGTCCCCAGTTTTGGTTTTGATTCTAGTATTATAGCTAATTCGTCTTGACGGTAATCGAAGCCGTAGCATCCCAGTATCGACTGTACGCATGCTACACCGCAGGTGTATTCGGTTTCCTGTCTACACAAAGGAATGTAGATAAAGCGCTTGCAGTCGCGGGTTTGGTCTTCCAGAATATTAATGCTCTCAGGTGTCGTTGTCATTGCTATTTTTCAATCCCTTTTCTTAATGTTAGAGAAAGTTCCCTACAATAACATTGTATGTTACCGATTGAAATAGGGTGATTTTTCAACTGGTCGCTACGCTTGGATAGTAGCTATTACTAAGAGTGTTGGGAAAATAAAGCGTTTTTGTAAAATAGATATGTTGTTTATTTGGGCTTAAATGTAGTATAATGATATTGCTGCAACGGAGTGGGGGGGTTAATAAGGTTTGTGGAAGGCCTTATTGATTTGGTGGAGCTCCGTTGCTCGGATGAAGTTTCAGCCGTCTGCCGAAGGTGGGCGGCTTTTTCATGCAGGAATTTCTTTGACAAACTCGAATATCTTTTTCTATAAAATAGTAGGGGGTAATATATATGGCCACATCTAACTGCAACGAAGAAAACTGCACCTGTCCTAAAACTACCTGTGAACGACATGGTAAGTGCTGTGAATGTATTAACTTCCATCGCAGTCAGGAAAACAAGGTCTTTTGCATGCGGGATCAAGAAAGTAAGTAGATAACCCATGCTGTTTCTGTCGAGCGTAGATCGTCAGTTTGAAGCTGACTATCGGCTTTTAGGTAAATCGAGACCTTGCGGATTGCAGGGTCTTTTTCTTGCGTCATATAGTGGTAAAGGGAGGCTATTATAATGTGTGGAATGAATTGGTATCGGGAGGAAATGGAAAGGGCCGAGGAGGATATAAACCGTCTGAATGATTTATTAGCGATGATGCAGCAGCGTTATAAGCTGTCGCCAGATGCCGACCCCAGCATTTTAGCGGGTCTAAATTCAGATATTATTGCCGTTTACCAGGAAATCATGTTGCGCAAAAATGCACTGATAACGCCAAAATCCCCACAAGGTTAGTACCTGTGGGGATTTTATATGGCTGAAACTATGACAATGAATCATCAAGGTCTTTATTTATGGCTTCGTGATAGGAGGCTTCCTTAGTTGTGGCCGTAGAGTCAATCGAGGAGTTAATTTCAGCGCGGGTCAGGCTGTTATCACTGCCATTATCGCTAAACTTATCGGTTGCGTTTTCAGGTGCATCTTCATCGTAGCCGGTGGTAGCAAGTAGCAACTGAGCATCAGGTACACTGGAAAACATGCCAGAAATAAGTTTTTTCATCAAATCCCCCCTCATGCTAACAATTATATAGTGGTCATACTATATAGTGTTCCCAAACTTTTTATTTCAATAAAGCTTTTTGTAAAAAAAATAGAATGGCATAACGCCACTCTATTTTGATAAGGGGGGAAGATAGGGCTCACTTTATTTAGTAGCTTTTATGTTGGCAAGAGCTTCTTCTTTTGACATGGTATCGCTAGTAGCTGCATTTTGCTGTGTTGTGCTTTTGTTAGCAGCGGACTGGCCTTGTTTGGCAACGGTGCTGTTTGATAAATCTTTAAATCCCATTCCACTCACCTCCACTGCTAGCATTCCCTATTATGGATAAATATAACACAAAAAATGGGTTTTCTAAAAATAAATGGGTGGAAATATCCACCCATGGCACTATCTACGGCACTTTTCTTCTTTTTTGACCTCTTTAGAGGAAGGGCAGATCTCTTTGCCGAATTCTACATTTTTTTCCTCTTTACAACCGCTCTTGCACTGTTCTTGTTTTTTAGCCATAGTATCACCTCCTTTCGCTAAGATGGGAGGCGTTTTTAATCGTCGATCATTTCGTTAATCATGAATTTGGCGGCTTGATAAATAACTGCGCCGACAGCCACGACCTTTAACATCGAGGTCATGTCAAAATCCATATCCATGTTCATGCCTAGCATCGAATTACGTTTCTTTTTATGAAACATAATTACCACCTCCTCATTTGATAGTTTAACCACGGCGTAGAAACATAACACGAAGTAAGAATTGGATTGTAACCCAAAAAATATTCCGATTGCTTAATAAGCAACCGGAATAGTACGATAATAAGAATGAATAGGAAATATTTAGGCCAAGGAGGGCTTTAAGATGGTGACAAAAATAATGCCTATTTATCGATTAGAATTTGCTAATCGTGACCATCGCAGTGCCACGGATGGCGCGAAGAAGAAGTTGGGGCAGAAAGCAACCTTTAAAGAGGTTTTTGCCAGAGAATTGGCAGGTACTGCTAAACGTTAGGCTTTCGAAAAAAAGCACCCATAACCTCAATGTCATTAAGTTAAGAAAAATATAATAAAATTCTCTGAAGAGTAGAGTACAGAAAATGTACCCTACTCTTTTTTTTGCAAAAAATCGTATAAAGTC
>JAGGAA010000057.1 GCA_017889675.1 Bacillota bacterium
ACTAAATATAAACTAAATATAAACTAATCTACGATCTATCATTTCAGAGGAAATTTTTATGGATTATTATGAAGAAAAGACATTCATTAAGTTTGATAGGGCTACATTAATTAAAATGCACTTATTATTCCAAAACCACAGTAGTTAGTTTATAATTAGCATTTTGTGACAGGTGCTATTATAACTAGTGATTTCTGACGTTTTCTAAAATCCACATTTTTTGATCACTGATTAATAACTACAATAAAAAACCTAGTAACTACGGCAGTTACTAGGCTAGAACTCTGTGACATTAGTTTTAAAACTTACAACACTTTATTGTAGCGTTGTAAAAAAGTTTGGGCATAACTATACCTTGGGCAAATACGTTGTATAAAGCAGGCCGCTTCCTCGACGAATCCCCCTGTCCAAAAGAGAAATGAAACGTTCCCCCATAGTCATTGGCATGAACAAAAGATGCAGTCTTTATTGCGATTGCTTTCAACATAGGCAAAGTTCCACTTTGCATGATAACTGTTGGAAATGACCTTTCACTCGCGGAAAAACTAATTATTTGATACTATTATCAGTAAGCAATTCCTTAGCGTAGGCAAGATAGTAGTTACGCCCGTTAGCACTTGTTTCCTGATGCCCAAGAGTGATGAGACCTTGAGCTTTGAATTGCTTCGCCGACCTAGTAGCACAGCCTGCGGCAATAAGTATATCAGCAAGTTCAATAGCCCATTGAGTATCTTTCTTGTCTAAGGCTTCGCAAATGGCAAAAAGGACAGCTTCTGTACCGCCCATAAGAGCTATGGTTTTTTCAGCACGGATACGAATTGGTAATGGATTGAGGTTAGTTGGATTACCGTCGAACCAGCCTACATACCCAGTGTATATGCCGCGAACAGCCCAAGTTACAGTACCATAAAACTCACCTAAATAGGGAAGACTAGCCCATTTTTCAGGTAGTTTAACAGCTTCCGCTACCTCCTCTATGGTCATGCCTTGATTCATACCTTTTAAGGTTTCCGTGAGAACAAAATCAATAGCATCACGAAAGTTAGTTAAAGTCTCTTTAACATTAGACTCCCCAATGATAGGGCGAGTATGACCTGGTAGAAGATAATGAGCCTTATAACCTATCAACTTATCCAAGGTGTCTACCCAAGCATTGATATCCCGATACTGACTGCCTCTAATGGCATATAGATTGGGCCAGCAGCCATAATAATTATCTCCACAGCAAAGCACTTTATACTCCGGTAACCAGACAAGCATCTGGTCATCAGTTTCTCCTTGGGCTGCAGCAAACTCTAATGTTATACCATCAATATTGCGTATAATTCTTTCCTCTGTATAAACAGTATTTGGTGCCACAAATGCCCGTTGACCCTCGCCTTGAACCATTCCTTCCCGAATGCCGATGCCTTGGGAAACAACTTCCTCGTTACTAAGCTGGTAGCCAAATTGCCTAGCACCGCGCCGATTGAGTATGTCCATTAGAGCGTTCATTCGTCCCAGGACTGGCTTGGAAGGGGCAAAAGCTAAAATTTCCGGCTCGCTATCCATAAAGACACCAGCACCTCCACGGTGATCCGGATGTCCATGAGTGTAAATAATAGTTTTTACTGGTTTATTAGTATGTACGGCAATAATATTCTTGAGAGCTTTGGCTCGTAAGTCAGTGTCAAGAGTATCAATCAGTATGACCGATGTTTTACCAATGATAAAGCTAGCATTGCTATGTCCATATCCCATTACATGATATACAGCACCAGAAATGATTTCCGTTATTTGCTTCGGATATGCCGTAGCTGTAAATTTCCTTAATAATTGTTCTCCATCTGGTTGTAACATTTAAGCCACCTCGTTAACAATTGAATTGTTTTGGTCTAGACATAAAGCCATCTATACAACTGTAGATGGCTCTATAATTTTCTTCCCTCTGAAATATAAAATCATAAAGTATTCCTTATTAAAGTTAATTTACACCAGCATACTTTTATAGATAAACAAATCTTCTTGCGTAAATACATTGAAAACTACCTTCTGAATCTTCCTATTCGCACAAAGAAAATCGTTGACGGTTTGTACCGCGATTTCAGCAGCTCTCTGACGCGGAAAATGATATTCGCCTGTTGAAATACAGCAAAATGTGACACTAGCAAGGTCATGTTCCGACGCAAGAGAAAGACAGGCCCTATAGCAGTTTGCCAGTTCATCACAGCTCTTTTGCGTCAACACCCCGTTGATAATAGGACCAACGGTATGCAGCACATACTTGGACGGCAGGTTGTAGCCCTTTGTGATTTTTGCACAGCCTGTGGGTTCCTCGAACCCCTGCTCTTTCATAAGCCTATGGCATTCTTCCCGTAATTGTACGCCAGCCGCTGAATGGATGGCATTATCGATACAGCCATGGCAAGGCACAAAACAGCCAAGCATCGCGCTATTGGCTGCGTTCACGATAGCATCTGCTTTAAGCCTCGTAATATCCCCCTGCCACAACACAATACGTGGATTTGCCGTGGTTGATAGCTCCTCCGCATCTACCACGCCTATTTCCTCCCTTTCCAATAAGAGCAGCGTATCTTGCAACATGAGGAAATCCTCACTGGCAGGCATAGGCGGTCTTACATTCATCAGACTACGAAGCAGGCGGCGCTCGGAATTGCTGTTCCCTATAAAGGCTTTAGCTTGTTCTTTGTATTGTGGAAGTTCTTTTAGAAGCATTTCGTTCAAGCGTTTGATTATTTCTCTTTGCTGCATAAAACAATTCTCCATTCCTAAGCTTAGAGTAATGATAACTGTCCATCTACATAACTTTCCTGCACAGCATCATGGACAATATCACTCGGGCTAAGCCGCCCGATCAACAACGGAGATTTTGGGTCATGCATCCGCATGTTGCGTCTCACGGTTTCCTTATTATAATTTGCATAGCAGTATTTACAGCCGTGCGGACAGGTATTGTAGGCACCAATATCCCGGTTAGGAATACAACAACCACAGTTAGAGCGGTTAGACTTTCTACGCATGTTTTTCAGCCTCATGCCAATGGCTTTTTCCATGACGGACTGTGTAATGCAGCCGGATTTATCAACACCATATTGACGCAGATCAACGGCTTCGGCACAGGTCTTGACAGAGATGCTGTATTGTTTACCGATTTCAGAAATACCCTTTGCAAGTTGGATTTGCTCCACCGTATTGACCTCCCGAATTCCGGGGAAATTGCGCTTTGTTTTCTCGTATAAATCAATAAAACTAATGACGCACTCATTCGTATAACCGGAGAGCTCTTTAGCTATTTTGCAAAATTCTTCTATGTGATGCTCTATAGTATAGCGCTCTTCAATGAAGATTGGATCATAGCGCCAGCAGACTCGGTGACTGCCAAGTTCTTTTGATAAGATTTGAAAATCGCGGACAACCGTATTAACCGATGGAACATGGGGTTCGATGTCTCGTCCGTAAGGTGTGATAGTAACAAACCAATAACTGGCGAAAGCATCAAGCTCATGGACTCGCGGAAGGATAGGGCGTGGATTCTTAGTGCAAAAGATTAAACAATCGACAACATCAGGTGTAAGTTTGTATCTTGTGACTTGTTCTTTGTAATAAGGGTTGCGTACATACACAAAACCCTCTTTGATGCGGTTCAGAAACCACGTACTAAAAAAGGCGGGAATATCCGTCCGTGCACCTGTATTGATAATCATAACGCCGCTAACACCTTCGTCATGTCCTCACTGAAAGAGATAGTCTTGCTGCTATTTTCTTTAGCCCCATGAGGCTGATGAGAGTTTATCCTGATGAGAATTGCGTTCGGATTCTGATAGATCATCTGCTCAAACGGCAAACGGATAATACCAGGTGTATTGAAACCTACACCAAGTTCCAGATAAACAACCTGCTTGTCGGTAGTTTCCCGAACAAAAGCAGTATATCGATTACTGGCGGCATACCAGGCTTCGTCCTCGACAAAGTAGTTGTCTTTGCGGAGATTCACATCCATCAGACCACCACATACAGGGCAGTGTGGAACAAGTTTCATAGGAATTTTACATTCAACTGTTTGCGCAAGCATATCCTTAACAATGTCTTCATTATAGTAAAGTTTAGAGTGACAACCCTTTGCACATTGAAAAAAACCGTAATCACCCTGCACGGCAAAAATCTTTTCTACCGGAAAACCCGCTTTATAAAACTGATGATCTACGTTGGTGGTAATGACAAAATAGGTTTTCCGCTTTGCCAGCTTGAACAAATCAAGATAAAGCTGGGTCGCAGGGGTGTCGTATCGGTTCAGGCTGATATGCTCCGCCCAATAGGCCCACCGTTCTTCCTCCGTTTTAAAAGGATAAAAACTAGAAGTATACATGTCCTCCATACCGTATTTATCGATAAACGGTCCAAAATTATCGGTAAAGCGTTCGCCGAAAAAATGCAGCCCCGCTGCATCGGAGAGTCCGGCCCCGCCGCCAATAATGAGATAATCTGCGCTTTAAACTGCTTCTGCGGCCCGCTTGATTCTTTCTTGGTAGTCCATAACTATTCCTCGCTATATTTATTATAAAAACCATAAAATCCATGAGTTCCATACTCCTATGCAATGTTTTTCAGACTTATTCTTCCTGAATTGTAACAACAATCTTTCCATTTGCCATATTGCTTTCCATTAATAAATGGGCCTGGTCAATATCCTCTATGGAAAAAACCTTGGCAAGCGGCGGCTTTAAGTTACATTGGCGAATATGTCTAAAAATCTTGCTCATTTGTTCTTGTGTCGGGTAATTACTAAAAAACGAACTCAAATAAACCCCGTTAGGGATGTCTTTGATTGGATCAAAATTTTCAAAAGTTGCTTTGTGGCCCAGAATCCCTGTTGAACAAATAATACCATGATAGGAAAGGAATTTCATTGACTGTTTGAGTGTTGCCGGACCTACTAATTCTAATACTTTGTTCACACCCTTAGGATAAATAGCATAGAATTGGTTTGCTAATGTTTCATCATCAAGCAAGACAACGTCTGCCCCATGTTGTTTTAGCAATTCTATTTTACCGGCATTTCTGGTCGTTGCCAAAACAGTGCTTCCGATACTTTTGGCTAGTTGTACGGCAACCAGTCCCAACGCACTGGTTGCCCCACGGATGAATAAGGAATCCGAAGCGGTTAACTGTAAACAATCAAATAAAGAACCGTACGCCGTAAAATAAGTTTCTGGAATGGCTCCAAGCTCTGCCCAGCTCAGATCAATATCTACGGCAAAAACACAGCTAATCGGTAGCACTGCATACTCGGCGTAACCGCCGTCAAAGCTGCGCCCCATCCCCCCCATTAAAGCAACAACACGCTGTCCTTTCTTGAAATGACTGTTGGATGGATCAGCGATCTCCCCAACACACTCGATACCAAGTATCCTTGGCAATTGAATATACGGAGCATCCCCTTCGAAGCTTCTCATTATTAGCTCGGAACGGTTAATTCCAAATGCTTTTACCTTTACCAGCACCCAGTCCGGTTTTACCTTGGGAACAGGTACATTGCTTACGTTTAATTCCGTAGCTTTACACGTTCTTTCAAGCACTATCGCTTTCATGTATTACACCTCTTTCCAACATTGCGGATCTGCTCCGTAAAAGTCATGGGAATATCCGTAGGTCACCGCAGGACAGCCGCGACAAAAGCGTAGCAATTCACATTTGGAGCACTTTTCAAAATTCCCGTATTGCCGATATTGGCCCATTTGTTCTCCTAGAAAAATATCGTACAATCGGTCAGTGTAGACGTTACCCACCCGGCTCTCAAAACGGCGGCAAGCATAAACATCGCCATTAGGCAAAATAGTTACGTGACAATTGCCGCAGTTGCAGCCATCATAAATCGTGCCATCGTCCAGACCTTCAGTAATGGTGAATACTCCCTTTTCGTAAAGAAACAACGTCCAAAGATGATCCTTTAAGTTAAATGTTGTCCCCGAATCCTTGTATTCCTCAAACTTTTCCCAGCATACCTGCAGGAATTCCTTGTATTTTTGTGGGGCAATGAGTGTGCTTTTCTCAAAGCTCGTAGGACAATACCTTGCAAAAGCGAAAACATCGACATGATTTTTAACCACAAGATCAATGATTTCAGGAATTTCCTTAACATTGGTATTAGACACTGTAGTCATGATGACAGACTTGATACCCGCCTCCCGAATACAGCGGATTTTCTCAATAGTAGTATTAAAAGAACCCGGCTTGCGGATGAAATCATGGGTATCTCTTAACCCATCGATGGAAAGCTGATATCTCTCACATCCATAATATTTTAACTTTTGGCAAACTTCCTCGCTCAGATGAAAGGGGTTTCCCAAGATGCTGAAAGCAAGGTTCTGTGATTTTAAGAGTTCAAGCATATTCCAAAAGTTTTTGTGCAAAAGCGGATCGCCGCCGGTAATATAAAAGTAGGGTATACGATTCAGCTTTCTACACATCTCAGTGCAATTATTGAGTACCGACTCTATGTCTTGATAGGACATTTCCTTTAGTGGAATGTCCTGATCTTCAGAAAAAATATAGCAATGCTGGCATCTTTGATCACAACTGTCGGTAATATGCCATTGAAAAGCAAAGTATTGTTCCATATATACATTCTCCTTACTATTGTATACGAGTCCTCTTGCTTATTGGCATAAAACCAATATATAAACAATTCCCCGGCTCGGTACCATCGGACCAAGCCGGGGAATTACCTTCCAGTTCTTACTTGTCACCGGCACCGCAAGCAGATCCGCAAGCGGTTGGTTTCGGATTTGGCTTGCCGTCATCACCGGCCCCGCAGGCAGTAGGCTTCGGAGCGGGTTTGCCATCATTACCAGCGCCACAAGAGGAACCGCATCCACTGCTGCAGTCCATTACTGCTTGATTTGGGCTAAAGTAGCTCTGAGCGCTTCTTTTTGCCATGAAACTGCTATCGCCTTTCCAACCATCCAGCATTCCAAGATTATTCATTCCAGTACCTCCTTGAATTATCAGCAGGCTTGATTTCCACTAGCCTCTAGTATTATGATAATGATGTTACGTTACTTTGATAAGTAGGCACCTTTTTATTATATAGTAACCTTTTTGTAACTATTGGAGGGATACTGAATGTTGACGAAGGCAGAATTACCGGCTTGCCCGGTTGCAACTACGGTTGGCTTTATTGGAAATAAATGGAAACTATTGGTTTTAAGAAACCTTTTGGTCGGCCCATATCGTTTTGGCGAACTTCGCAAGACCATCCCCGGCATCAGTCAAAAAGTTTTAACCGATAATCTTAGATCGCTAGAGAAAGACGGTATCATAGTACGTACAGTTTTTGCAGAAGTACCACCGCGTGTAGAATACAAATTAAGTGAATTGGGCGAAACGATGCGTCCTATCATTTCCGCTATGGAAAAATGGGGTTTGGATTATCAGAAGTTAATTAATAAGTCACCTGATTAGTGTTCTATGAACACCTCAATTGCTTTCAACCGCGCTCCAATATAAACTCAGCTGACCACTCTAATTCCCCTTCTCTGGCCAACCAGTAGATCCTATCCGTATCCATAATAATTTACCTCGAAAGAAAAATACTGAAGAGCCGTTACATTATGTTAACGGCTCTTCAGTATTTTTACAGCCTCTATGGGTTTATTATAGTAACTTAATTATTTTAAAAGTGGAATTAATTATTTAATGATCATACTTTCTTTTGTATATTTTAAAATAATAATTGTATGTGACAGCAACATTGTATCTAGCCCTATGTAGGGCTAGAGGTTAATATAAGTATTGTGTACCATGACCCGAGTATCTTTCTCGCTGTAGACGAACTAGACGCAGGTTTTTTGAATACCTTTTAGACGAAATACTGCAATTGCTTGAACAGCACGGTAAGGGGCAATTGCTATTTACTGCTCATAATTTGCGACCAATTGAAACGCTCAACAAAAACTCCATTTTATTCTCAACCACGAATCCAAGAAATAGATTTATTCATTTTGCGACCGCAAACCATACCAAAAATTTAAGGGATCTATATATCCGTAGTATCAACCTCGGCGGACAGGCTGAATGCCTTTATGATGAAACTTCTACTAATGAGATGGTCAAAGCTTTTGCGTCAGGAAAGCTCTTCCAAGAAAGTAAAGCGTCTAATAATAGGCAGAACTCGCTTTTACAAAATTAGTTAATGACTACTGAACGAAAGGCATAATTTCAAGGTCATTCAAAAAGAAGGGCAATAGCAGATATCTTCTTAACAAAGCCAATAAAAAGGTGCAAAAAACCTTGTGCAAGTTCAATGCTAAAATGGACAGGGCAATGACTGTTTTTGACGTTTCTTCCAAATAGGTACGAATTAGTCCCATCCCAAATTTTCGTTTTGTCAGACTAAAGGCTCTTTCTACTTCGACCCGCTCACAAGTGTCCTGGTATTCTTGCTTCTTATCGACAACAGCGTCCTTTTTGGGCCTACCAAGTGCCAGACCTGATAATCGGATACCATTTTCCTTACAAAAGTTCAAGTTCTCTCGGTTTCGGTAAATCTTATCAACCAATATTCGTTATGGATAGCAGCCATATCGCTGACGGTAACGCTCAATTTCCTGTTTGAGTTGTTCTCTCTCATTATAGGCATCAAACGATTGGTTTTCTAAGCGCACAAAACCATTGACTACACTGATGTCCAGCTTGAGTCCAAATTCTACCGGTGCTTTGGCTTTGCCTCGCGCTATTGGCCGGATATACGGCTGCCGCAGATTGACAATGCGATTAGATACCTTATGAATTTTGCTTT
>JAGGAA010000058.1 GCA_017889675.1 Bacillota bacterium
GCCGGGCGGTATTCCGTTAAAAAATCCGTACTGTTTGAGCGTAGCGAGTTTACGGATTTTAGGAATATCGCCCGGCTTTTCAGCTTTTGGAGGCTTAGGACCTAGACCTTTTGTTACTTTGGGGCAATGCCAAAAGTAAAACCCCTCTCCTTGTATTCCATTGACTCAACGTAAGCCAATGGACCGCGTTAGCAGTTTTTCTTATATATATTCCGCAGTAAAGATGTTTGCAGGCGCAGGCAGGGTGATGCATTGATAACGCACCACCTGCCTGTAAAAGTCTTTAACATGTTGTATATAGTTCGAATAGCTTGTCAGCTACCTCTTGAATATAACTTTTTTGATATAAGTTGGCAAGCCAGTCTGCAGGTATGCCACTAGCACCATAATAGGCACCGGCGAGTTGTCCGTAGACAGCTCCGGTGGTGTCGGCATCTTCTCCCAGATTTACTGCTAGTAATGCACCAGTAGCAAAATTGTCGCTGTGATAGAAAGCCCAGAGCGCAGCTTCTAAGGAATCTACTACATAGCCTGTACCGCGGATAGCAGGAGGATTTTTGTCTTTGAAGGATCCGGCAGCAAGGGCGGCGATTTTTTCAGTGAGTGGTGTTGTCCAGCCGGTAGGCAGGGGGGAATAATGGTTGGCAAGCAATAATGCTTTCGGTTGCCCTTGCAAAGCGCCAATTATTAGAGCGGCTAAATAGCGGCACCCGTCGATGGCTTCGATGGCGGCATGGGTGGTACGGGAGCTGGCGGCTGCCAGGCTAATGGCGATTGTGGGGTTGGCAGAAAAAGCTAGCGGGATAGGTGCTAAGCGCATGATGGAGCCATTGCCAGCCGTTCTTGGATGTTCAGAGCCGGCATAGGGTCGTCCTGTTTGAATATAGATGTCCAGTGCTGTCCGTACTGTGCTACCGATATCAAAGCAGTATCCAGTGCTGCTTTGATATCCAGCTTTGTACCAGCGCACATATGTCTTCATTTGGTCAGCAGCATCAAAGCCCTGACAATTAATTAAACTGTTGGCTAGGCATAAGGCCATAGATGTATCGTCCGTCCATTGACCAGGGTTAAGATTAAAACGACCGCCGCTGATTAGTCCGGTTATGGAGGTAAAGCTGCCAGGCGTTTTAAATTCCACAGGCATGCCCAAGGTGTCGCCAACAGCCAGGCCTAATAATGCTCCCCGATATTGGTCCTGATTCATATAACGTCTCCTTGACTAGCTGCCAAGCAATTGTTTGGCGATATTGACGGCTGTCACGCCATTGTCAGCATAGGCATCAGCGCCAGATTGACGAGCATAGCTGTCAGTGAGAACAGCGCCGCCTACGATGGTTTTACCAGCAAAACCAGCTATTTTAAGCGCGGCAATGGTACTGTCAATTTGCGGCAGGGTGGTCGTCATTAGTGCACATAAGCCAATGATCTGCGGTTGATGTTTCTGGGCAGCCGCTACGATCGTTTCAGGGGCAACATCTTTACCTAGATCAATGACTGTAAAACCATTGTTTTCCATCAAAGCTGCTACGATATTTTTCCCCAAATCATGAATATCGCCTTTTACTGTAGCTAGGAGTACTGTACCCAAGCTTTGGACTTGATGGGCTGGCAATACCTCTTTAATGGTGTTAAAGGCTGTACGCATGGTTTCGGCAGATAGCAACACCTGAGGCAGGAAACAACGTCCCTGGCCAAAGGCCTGGCCAACTTCATTCATGGCAGCTGTTAAGGCCTGGTCTGTAATAACTAGCGGGGTAAGGTTTTCAGTCAGCGCCTGTCGTACTAGCGGTGCTACCCCGGTTGTTTCGCCATTAATAACGCTCTGACGAATTTGTGATAATATATCAGGAGTTGCAGTGGAGGTGGTTTGCGGCAGAGCAGGCATATCTACATATTTTTTGCTGTATTCAACTACGGCTTGAGGATTACGCCCACTTAAAGCAACAGCAGCTGACCATACATCCTGCATTAATGGGTCAAACGGATTCAAAATTGGTGCGTCAAGTCCAGCATCTACTGCCATAGCGCAAAAAGCTGCATTCATTAAATCACGCCGTGGCAGACCAAAGGAGACATTACTAAGACCCATGACGGCAGGGCAGCCAAGTTGTTCCCGGTATAATTTGAGGGTTAGCAGAGTTTCAGCAGCAGCCGTAGCATCAGTGGCTACTGTCATAACCAGCGCATCCAGTAGCAAGTCATGACGGCGTAAGCCATATTCTTGTGCAAGCGCTACTAGCTTTTTAGCTACCGCAACACGGTCAATTGCTGTTAATGGTACGCCGTTGTCAGCTATCGGCAGACATAATACCGCAGCGCCGTACTTTTTGGCAAGTGGGAGGAAGGTTTCCAACCGTTCAGTTTCGGCAGTGACTGAATTGATAAGTGCTCGACCGGGATAGGCCTTTAGGCCCGCCTCGAGCGTTGCGGGGTCAGTGGTATCAATGGCTAGCGGTACGTCAACAAGGGTGGATAAGTCTTCGATAGCCTGTTTCATGGTTATGGCCTGATTAATACCAGGTACTCCCATATTTACATCTAATATACCGGCACCAGCTTTTATCTGAGCCAGGGCTTCTTTTTTTACAGTATTAAAATTGCCAGCTTTAATGTCGGCTGCCAATGATTTGCGGCCAGTGGGATTGATACGTTCACCAATAATGACAGGTGCAAATTGTGCGCCGATGGATACTGTTCTGATGCGGCTGGTCAGGGCGGTGAAAGCTGGATTTCGCGGTACATTTTGCTGGGGGAGGCTGTCGATTGTCTGACGAATGGCTTTGATATGGGCTGGTGTAGTACCACAGCAACCGCCAATATAGGTGGCGCCAGCAGCAACTAATCTGGGAATCCAATTAGCCATTTCCGCTGCTGTCATAGGGAAAATCGTTTGGCCGTCCACCAATTGTGGCATACCAGCATTCGGCTGAACACTAAGCGGGATGGAACAATTCTGAGCTAGTGTCTCAATTACTGGCAAGAGTTGTGCTGGACCTAGTGAGCAATTAGCGCCAATCACATTGGCCCCAAGTGATTCCAAGGTGATTGCTGCTGTACGAGGATCAGTACCAGTGACAGTCCGACCATCAGCTTGGAAGGACAGTTGGCAGATTATTGGCTTACGGGTGGCTGCTTTAGCTGCTAGGAGAGCGGCGCGCATTTCTTGGATATCAATAATTGTTTCAATTATTATGTAATCAATACCGGCTTGGTCAAGTGCTGAAATTTGTTCGTAAAAAACTTCATAGGCGCTATCAAAGCTAAGGTCACCTAGTGGCGCAATAAATTTACCTGTTGGACCAACCGAACCGGCTACCTTGGTCTGGATACCGGCGGCTTCCCGAGCGGTGGTTACGGCTGCTGTATTTACGGCTGCTACCTTGCTTTCCAGACCATAATGTGAGAGTTTTATACGGTTAGCACCAAACGTATTTGTTTCAATTATAGTAGCTCCTGCTGTTACATATTGGCGGTGAATAGCTGTTATTTTAGCAGGTTCCTCGATATTCCATAATTCAGGGCATTGGCCTGGCTTCAGGCCAGCCTGATGTAACATTGTGCCCATTGCACCGTCAAATACCTGGATCATTCTTATTTGTCTCCTTTCGCGCTTGGCAGCTAGTCTGGTCGCATTTATCGCTGGACAGAGCTTGCTGATTTGTTAGGCTAATTCGATGATGGTAGGGGTATAGACCAACAATGGCGGTAACCGACTTGCGTGGCACTAGCATTTTGGTATCAGTGACACTGAGGCCGATACTGGCGCCTGCTGCCAGCTCTAAGACCTCAAATTGTATTTCGATAGGCCAGTCGCCATAACCGGGACTAACGCGACTGCCAAGGGCTAAGCCTCCTTGGGCGGCCTGCTGTGCAATTACACTACAGACTGCGTCGCAGGACATTTCAACTGCTGTTGTTCCGGCTGCATCCAAGAGCAGTCCTAATGTGTATTGATTTTTTAAAAATAGATTAGATACTTCTTGTTCCAAGTGCAGGCCAATAGTTACTGCCATGATGGCTACTTCGACCGCTCCGACCAGATGCCTAATGATGCTGTCAGCTGTTAACACAACAGGTTCATTTGCTAGAATGGTATGGGCGTCTTGGTCATAGGCATATAGTTGCCAAACTCCTTTAGGGATAGACAGTAATTGTGCCTGCGTACACGCTTCAGTAAGTAAAGTAGTAGAAAAATCGCCTGTATGGTCTAGGCTCGCATAGTGTCTGGTTTTGTCAAGGCTAACAGTAGTTAAACTAGGATAATAAGTTGGCATTAATAAGAAACCTCCTTAATAAAGTGAGGTATTATTAGCATTATAGTATATTTTTATAATTAATTAAAGCCAAGAGAGCTGTGACTTAATAAATTATTAGCGAAATAACAGATAGTTATGTAAACATAACTTTTTTCTGCATTTTTTGGCAGGAAATCACATAGATATGTGGAATGAAAAGATGGAACATAATCTATGTTGAGGTGAAAAAAGTTTGGTTAAAGTGATTGCTATTGCCAATCAAAAGGGAGGCGTCGGTAAGACGACTACTGCGGTAAACCTTGCGGCTTGTTTGGCAGAGCTAGAAAAAAAAGTACTGTTGGTTGATATTGATCCACAGGGTAACTCTACCAGTGGCTTGGGTTTTAATAAAGGTTCGATTCAACACTGTGTTTATGATGCATTGATAAATGATGTTCCGGTGGAATCCATTGTTGTACAAACTGAAATTGCCAATCTTAAGCTTTTGCCAGCAACAATTCAATTGGCTGGGGCTGAAATTGAATTGGTATCAATGATGTCGCGTGAGGGTAAACTTAAGCGAGCACTGGACAAAGCCAAATTCAGTTATGAGTATGTTCTTATTGATTGTCCGCCGTCATTAGGATTACTTACTATCAATTCATTGACAGCCGCTAATTCTGTACTTGTGCCCATTCAGTGTGAGTTTTATGCGTTAGAAGGTTTGACGCAGTTGATGAACACGATTAATCTAGTACAGAGAAATCTTAATCCAGTTCTTACGCTGGAAGGTGTAGTATTAACCATGTTTGATGCTCGCACTAACTTGTCCATTCAGGTAGTGGATGAGGTAAAAAACCACTTTCGACATAAAGTGTACCGAACTATTATTCCTAGAAATGTACGGTTAAGTGAGGCACCTAGTCATGGACAGCCTGTTATTAAATATGATCCTAAATCTAAGGGGACGGAAGTATATTTTGATTTAGCACGTGAGGTGATTGGTGATGAGTAAACGTGGTTTGGGACGCGGACTAGATGCCTTGTTTGGTGCGCCAAATACAGGGGAACCAGCTGTGAGTAGTGAACCCATTAATGAAATTGCTATTCAGGAGATTATTCCCAACCCACATCAGCCGCGTCGTGATTTTGATGAAGAGGCACTTGCTGAGTTAGCTCAATCAATTCGCCAGCATGGGATTATTCAACCTGTGGTTGTTCGTAAGACGCTTACCGGTTACGAATTAGTGGCTGGGGAGCGTCGGTGGCGTGCCTCTCAATTAGTGGGTTTAAAGAAGATACCGACTGTAGTGCGTGAGTATACTGATGCTGAAATGATGGAGATCGCGCTTGTTGAAAATTTGCAACGCCAGAACCTTAATGTTATTGAGGAAGCGATTGCTTTTCGTCGCCTTATTGAGGAATTCGGATTAACACAAGAAGAGGTTTCGCAAAAAATTGGACGTAGCCGATCCATGATTGCTAATATTGTTCGGTTGCTTAACCTACAACCTGAAGTTCAGGATTTTGTTTCACGTGGAACATTGACGATGGGGCAGGTCAGGCCGTTGTTAGCGTTGGAATCTGCCGAAATGCAAATTAATGCAGCTAATCAAATAATTGATGAAGATTTATCAGCGCGTGATGCGGAAGAATTGGTTCGACGGTTGGCATCCAAACGCCCAGCAAAGAAGGTTGAGCCAAAACCTGAAGAAACAGAAGAAGACAACCAATTTTTCATGAATGAATTTGAAGATAGGTTGAAAATAATATTAGGTACGCAGGTACGAATTAAACCTGGCAAGTTGAAGAGTAAGATTGAAATAGAATATTACTCCAATGAAGATTTAGAACGAATTATGGAAATGTTATCAAAGGAACAGCAAAATTCGTCTCCTAAGTTTCAGGGACAACTGGTGGTCTAACTGATCAAATGTTTCACGTGAAACATTTGATTGGGAGTCATAGTGACAGAGGTGGAAAAAAGATGCGGGTGGAAAAAGATTTATTGGGTGAGCGAGAAGTTCCGTCAGAAGTGTACTATGGTATCCATACTTTGCGGGCACTAGAAAATTTCCCGCTGTCAGGCTATAGAGTGTCGGCTATTCTTGTTAAGGCAATTGCTTTAATTAAAAAGGCAGCAGCTGAAGTCAATGCAGAGCTGGGATATTTACCAAAAGAACTAGCACAGGCTATCATGACAGCCGCAGATGAGGTAATGGACGGTAAATGGCAGGAACAGTTTGTTGTGGATGCTTTGCAAGGCGGAGCAGGAACCTCTACTAATATGAATGTTAATGAGGTACTAGCGAATCGGGCAATTGAGTTGTTGGCAGGACAGCGTGGCGATTATCATGTAGTACATCCACTCAATCATGTGAACATGCACCAGTCCACTAATGATGTTTACCCGACAGCACTACGGATTGCCGCTATTTGGCTGCTCAAACCGTTGAGTGATGGTTGCGCAACACTACAAGCAGCTTTACAAGAGAAAGAGGCCGAATTCGCAGGAATAATAAAAGTTGGCCGAACAGAAATGCAAGATGCTGTACCCATTATGCTTGGTCAGGAGTTCAGTGCCTATGCTGGAGCCATTGCCCGTGATCGTTGGCGCTTATATAAGGTAGAGGAACGCTTGCGTCAGGTAGCCTTGGGGGGGACTGCCATCGGAACAGGTTTGAACGCGGACAAGAAGTACATATTTATGGTTAATGATCGGGTGCGGCAATATGCTGGCATCGGTTTAGCCAGGGCAGAAAATATGATTGACGTTATTCAAAATGCCGATGTCTTTGTCGAAGTATCGGGGTTGCTGAAGGCATTAGCTGTGAATTTGGGCAAGATGGCCCATGATTTGCGACTTATGTCGTCAGGTCCTCGGGCTGGTCTGGGAGAGATTCGACTGCCAGAGCGACAGGCCGGTTCTTCCATTATGCCTGGCAAAGTTAATCCGATTATTCCGGAAGCCGTTAACCAAGTGGCCTTTCATGTTATGGCTTCTGATATGGCGATTGCGATGGCTGCGCAATCAGGACAATTAGAGTTGAATGCTTTTATGCCGCTGATTGCACATCATTTATTGGAAAGTTTAGCTTTATTAACAAATGCAATAAAAATCCTCAATGAATTTTGCATTCAAGGGATAACAGCAGACCGCGATCGTTGTACCGCTTTATTAAATCATAGTCAAGTAAGTGTTACTGCCTTAGTTCCACATATTGGCTATGATTTAGCATCTCAAGTAGCGCGCAGCGCCATGGAGCAAAACATCACGGTGAAAGAGGCGGCGCTGCAACTGTCGGTATTGCCTGAAGACAGACTTGACGCTGCTTTGAACCCGCGGGCCATGACTCGACCAGGAATTGCCGGAATGCCAAAATAGGGGGAGGAAAAAGGGATGCAAGAAACGCCAAAAGGCTCACGTTTGCATATTGCTATTTTTGGACGGCGAAATATTTAGCCGTAATTGTCATTGATCCAGAAGATGGCGTGACAAATTTTGAAGAAGAACTTATGAATGACATAAGAAAACGCAGTGTGCCTATTGCTGGCGTAATTAACAAAAGTGATCTTATATCCCTGCCGGCTGACAAAATTGCCGCGTGGAGTGCCACTTTGGATTTGCCGTTAATTACTATTAGCGCTAAAACCGGACAGGGTATTGAAGAATTGAAACGCACGATGATAAAGCTAGCCCCAGATGATTGGGAAGGACCACAGCTAATTGGCGATTTAGTATCGCCAGGAGATACGGTGGTGCTGGTTGTGCCAATTGATTTAGCTGCGCCTAAAGGTCGCTTGATTTTACCACAGGTCCAGACCATTCGTGACCTACTAGATAATGATACCTGTGCGGTTGTAGTCAAAGAACGAGAATTAAAAGAAGCCTTAGAAAATTTAAAAAAACCACCGCGCTTAGTTGTTACCGATTCACAGGAATTTATGAAAGTAGGAGCAGATACGCCACCAGACGTAATGCTAACTTCATTTTCAATTCTATTGGCGCGACACAAGGGGGATTTAGAAACACTGGTAGCCGGTGCAAAAGCTATTGAAAGTCTGCAACCAGGTGATAAGGTTCTAATTTCAGAGGGCTGCACGCATCATCGGCAGGCTGACGATATTGGTAAAGTAAAGATTCCTCGTTGGCTAAGGCAGGCTGTAGGTGGCGAACTTGATTTTGATTGGGTGTCAGGCGGAACTTTTCCGGCAGATTTGGTAAAATACAAATTAATTGTACATTGTGGAGCTTGTATGCTCAACAGGCGGGAGATGTTATATCGGTTGGCCATGGCCAGAGAAGCGGGTGTTCCTATTGTTAACTATGGTCTCTTGATTGCTCAGGTTCACGGCATATTGTACAGAGCCCTTGCACCTTTCCCGCTGGCACAGATGATTCTTGATGAATAAGAGGCGAACTGACTGTGATATATCTTGATAATGCAGCTACGACTTGGCCCAAACCAGAGCGCGTTTACCAGGCGGTAGATACCTGCTTGCGTACCATGGGTGCCAACCCGGGAAGAGGTGGCCATAGTATGGCACGGGCAGCTAGTATGTTGCTATATGAAACGCGCGAGGCGTTAGCTGAACTATTTGGCATTGTTGATGCGAATCAAGTGGTTTTTACCCATAATGCTACCGATGCCATCAATATGGCCATATTCGGAATAGTGAATCCCGGAGACACCGTTGTAACCACAGCAATGGAGCATAATGCGGTAGCTAGGGCTGTACGCGTTGCTGAGTCCAGAGGGGCCTATGTTAAAGTTATACCTTGTAACGCAACAGGTCGTTTGGATATGGAGGTAATGGCGGCTGCCATCAAACAAAAGCCAAAACTCGTTATTATGACCCATGCATCCAATGTGACAGGGACAATTATGCCAGTAGCAGAAGTTGGTAAACTCACAAAAAAACTAGGTGTAACCTTACTGGTTGATGCAGCTCAGACAGCAGGAGTAGAAGCTATTGATGTGACCTCTATGGGCATTGATGTCTTGGCCTTTAGCGGTCATAAAGGCCTTCTGGGAGCGCAAGGGACAGGTGGTCTGTATGTCCATGAGGCAATAAGTGTAAAACCGCTGCGGGTAGGTGGGACTGGTAGTTTGTCTGAATCAGATATACAACCCGAATTTATGCCTGATAGATTGGAAAGCGGGACACCGAATACTCCGGGTATCGCCAGTATGAAGGCTGGCGTTGAGTTTATATTGGCTACTGGGCGTAGTAAAATTCAAGCTAAAGAAATGGAACTAACTAGCTTCTTATTGGCGGGGTTGAGACAAATTACTGAGGCAACGGTATACGGATTGCAGACTCCTCATGGGCGTACGGCGGTCATATCATTTACCTTAGCAGGCAGAGATAGTGGTCAGATTGCACATCTTCTTGATCAGAACTATGAAATTGCTTGTCGATCAGGGTTGCATTGCGCGCCGTGGGCGCATCAGAGCATCGGTACATTGAAGACAGGAACGGTAAGACTTAGTCCTGGTTATTTCAATACGGAAGAAGAAGTTGAGCAGACACTTGTTGCTATCAGAGAACTCGCAGCTCAGAGAGGATAAGGAAATGAAAGGAACACTAGTAAATGCAGCCGCAATTATTTTAGGTTCCGGAGTAGGGTTAGCCCTTAAACAAGGTATTCCTGAAAAGTACCAGAATACGCTTGTTCAGGGCATGTCATTGGCAGTAGGTATTATTGGCTTACAAATGGCATTAAAGACACAAAACGTGCTTATTGTTATATTGGGAATAGCTGTCGGTGCGATCATTGGTGAAGCACTCAATATTGATGGCAGTTTGAACAAAATTGGTGCATGGCTGTCTGATAAGCTAAGCAGTGGTGAGGCTGGGCAGAGCAATATAGGACGCGGCTTTGTTACTGCTACGTTGGTCTACTGTATTGGGGCAATGGCCGTAGTCGGTTCAATTCAAGACGGCTTAACAGGAGATACTGGTATTTTGTATGCGAAATCCTTGTTAGATGGTATTATATCAGTAGTTTTTACTTCAAGCATGGGAATTGGAGTTGCTTTTTCCAGCGTGAGTGTGTTGGTCTATCAAGGGCTAATTACGTTACTTGCCGGTTTTTTTAGTGCGGTGTTATCTGAACAGGTAATCACAGAGCTAACGGCAACCGGAGGGATTCTAATTGTCGGAGTGAGCATACTAATGCTGGAAATTAAAAATATTAAGTTGGCAAATTTATTGCCGGCAATACCGGCAGCCGCGGCAATCGCATATTTTTGGCCAATATAGTTAGATACTCGTGAAAAAGAAAGGTGGTACAAGGACCGATATGGACTTGTCACAGTATACATTGTTTATCACTGCAAATTTACCATATATATTATTAATTTTAACAATATTGATTTTTATCGCATTACTTGTTTTTATCAGTATTAGTATTAAAATGAGCAGACTTAATAAACGTTATCGCAAAATGATGATAGGAATGGAAAACGTAAATATTGAGCGCCTGCTATTAGAACATATAGAGGAAGTTCGTCAGGCTGTAA
The DNA here is from genome assembly GCA_017889675.1 of Bacillota bacterium. Classification (GTDB taxonomy): domain Bacteria; phylum Bacillota; class Negativicutes; order Sporomusales; family Sporomusaceae; genus Sporomusa. The sequence continues at coordinate 10,766 of JAGGAA010000058.1, forward strand.
CTAAAGTGAATAATCTGGACGAGAAATGTCGCCGACTGGATGATATAATTATAACGACAATTCAAAATGTGGGAATGGTTCGATTTAATGCCTTTGAGGATACTGGCAGTGATCTTAGTTTTGCACTGGCGTTGCTTGATCAGAAAAAAAATGGCATAGTATTATCAAGCATTTATGGTCGCAGTGAGTCTAGAGTATACGCTAAGCCTGTTGTGGGTGGTGAGTCTACCTATCATCTTACAGCAGAGGAGAAAGCAGCGCTAAACAAATCCCTGGAAAAAAATTCATAAAACAAGCAGGAATTTTGCAGGCTTTGGCGAATAAATACATAGTTCGGCGTATGTAACGTGTAAGAAGACAAGAGAAGGTGATTATTTGAAGCAAAACACGCCAAAGCCTGACAAACGCAAATATACTTTGATGATTGTGCCCCATCATGGTAAATCTGTATTCAGTATCAATATACCAATAAAAACTGTCAAATATGCAGCTATAACACTGGGTATTTGCCTAACAATACTTTCCGGTACAATGCTAAATTATCGATATCAGGCTAATACGGCCACTCAGGAAAAACAGGAGCTGAATCAACTCCGTGCAGTTAACAACAAACAGCATGTCGAGTTGGAAGAATTGGCGAAAGCTACGGCAGATCTTCAGCAGGATATGAATCGTCTTAATCAACTGGACACAGATCTTCGCCGTATTGTAAATAGCGAGGATTCGGCTGATACCTCTCGTTCAGCCCCAGCTAGGCTGACGAACTATAATGGACAAGGCGGTCCTGATGTACAGCCTAATATTGCCGAGTTAAAGAATTTAGTCAAAGAGCTTAAAGAAGCTGTTAATGAACGAGAAAATAGTTTGCGTAATCTAAAAAGTTCTTTAGCTGAAAAAAAGGAACGAATGGCAGCGACTCCTTCTATTTGGCCGACAAATGGTGAAGTGACCTCACGCTTTGGCTGGCGTAGCTCTCCATGGGGTACGGGAAGCGGCGATTGGCATCCTGGAATTGATATTGCTAATGACACGGGTACACCGATTACTGCCGCTGCTGATGGAACAGTTGTAAACAGTAGTTGGTATGGTGGTTATGGCAATATGGTGGAAATTGATCATGGCAATGGTATTGTAACTATCTATGGTCATAATTCCCAAAATCTTGTGGCTCCCGGGCAGCAGGTTAAAAAAGGACAATTAATTGCCCATATGGGAAGTACTGGTTATAGTACAGGACCACATTTGCATTATGAAATCCGTGTTAATGGTACGGCTGTTAATCCGTCTAGTTTTTTGTAGGAGGTAAGCACTAATGTTTGGCAGTAAGAAGCAAGTCACCTCTATTGGTGATCAAGTAGCTACTATTATTGGCAGTGAAACTTCTTTTAAGGGTAATATTACATCCCAAGGTACTGTTCGTATTGATGGACAACATGAAGGTGAGCTTACTACTGCCGGTGACCTCGTAGTAGGATATCAAAGTGGGTACTCTAACCATCAATGAAGGCGCGGTATTCCGCGGTGCCTGTAATATGATTAAAGAAACAACAGCTGAGAGTAACGACTGAATATAGTGTAAAAACCAGGATACTAGAACAAGTATCCTGGTTTTTTTACATACATAAATAGTATTAAGAATTGTGATTGCGGCCTAAGCCAAAGGAAATACTATGGGCAATCGTATCAGCCATCTTCATTACCAGATTCAGTCGTGTACTCTGTAATACCATATGCTCCATAAAGCCGCCGACATTGACAATACCGGTGATATACGCATTACCAACCGCGGGGAGGTCTTTATTAACAGCTGCTCCCGGTTTAACCGCGCCGTGCCCTAAGGTGACACAGCCGACATTTTCTAGTTTACCGAGACAGGCATCGACGGCAATAACAAAAGGATGGGCAAATGAGGTGTTAATTTCTGCCAGTCTGCTTTCTAGATTTGTGGCGTGAACAGGTTCATCGAGGGTACCATAAATATGAGGGAACAGATTAAGCACTTTCAATTTAGTGCCTGTTAGTGGTCCGAGCGCATCACCAGTCGATCGGTCAGTACCAATGCATAAGACAACAATCTGATAACCACCACTTGTAGCTGTTTGCACTACATTGCGGATCGAAACAGCTAAGTCATAAATGACATTTGGTTGACTGACATTAAATTTCAATTCTCGTGGTTTCTCAGGGACAGGTTGATATTTAAGCGGCGACAATTTACTTAATCCGGGGAAATTAAAGATGTTATTTAACATGGTAAACTCCTGTATGTAATGTGTATTACCATTATGTGTAAGAATAAGAGAATCTATACATAACAGCAGGATTTTTTAGTAACTGACAGGAATAATAAAATGAAATGTTTACCACGCTACGCTGTGGATATATATACTTTGCATTGAAAGTAAAAAATGGGAGGCTTCCAACGCATGGAAATCAATAATAAGCTAAGAGCACTGCCGGCCATAGAGCGGCTTTTATCTGTCATGGCAGCTGATCCAGAGATAGAGCACTACCCCCGTGAGCTGGTAACCGCTTGTCTACGGCAGGTGGTTACTAGCGCACGGGATGCGCTACGAGAGGGGAATGACAGCGTTGCTAGCCAAGCGGCACTTATTATTCAGGCCAAGAGCTTGCTAAAAAAGCATACTCAGCCGAGCTTGCGACGGGTAATTAATGCTACTGGCGTAGTGTTGCATACCAATCTGGGACGGGCACCATTAAGCCAGCGGGCCAGAGATTGTGTGACCGGTATTATGGAAGGCTACAGCACGCTCGAATATAATGTGGCATCAGGGGAGCGGGGAAGCCGGTATGCCCATGTGGAGGAACCGCTATGCCAGTTGACGGGGGCAGAAGCTGCTTTGGTAGTAAATAATAATGCGGCAGCTGTGCTGTTAGTTTTGTCGGCTTTAGCTAAAGGCCGGGAGGTTATTGTCAGTCGCGGGGAGCTTGTAGAAATTGGTGGCTCGTTCCGTATTCCTGATGTTCTTAGGCAAAGTGGCGCTACGCTTGTAGAGGTAGGCTCAACAAATAAAACGCATCTTACTGATTATGAACAGGCCATTGGACCCAATACGGCCGCTATTTTAAAAGTGCATACCAGTAATTATCATATTATTGGATTTACTTCACAGCCGAACGGAACAGAGTTAGCCGCATTGGCACACAAAAATAGTTTGCCAGTAATTGAAGATTTGGGTAGCGGCACACTAGTACCATTGGCTGTGGGAGGGCAAACAGAGCCGACAGCAGCACAGCGGCTGCAGCTGGGATTTGATGTAGTTACCTTTAGTAGTGACAAGCTGTTAGGGGCTGGTCAGGCCGGTATAATTGCTGGCAAAAGGCAGTACCTTACCCAGATGAAAAAACATCCGCTATTACGGGCTATTCGTATTGATAAATTGTCATTGGCAGCCCTGGAAGGAACCCTTATGGAGTATAGCGTAGGTGAGCCTGCCCGGGATATCCCAGTACTGTCTATGTTACATAGTGACGCAGTTACGTTAAAAGAACGCGCCAATCGCCTTAAAGAGCGGATTTTGGAGCAAAAGACTGAGGCTATGGCAGAGGTAATACCGCTTAACTCACCAGCCGGTGGTGGGGCATTGCCTGCTGCCGTATTAGCCGGGTTTGGCGTAGCAGTTTGCCGCCAGGATATGAGTACTGCTCATTTGGAAAAATGTTTAAGAGAGCGGGATATACCCATCGTGGCTCGTATCCAGGAGGATAAAGTGATTTTTGATGTGCGCTGTTTGTTGGAACGAGATTTGACAGACATTGCAGCTGCTCTTAGCAGTATTTCTTGAATTATATATATTCCGCAATACGGAGGCTATTTTAATGAAACATATAATTATTGGTACAGCCGGGCATGTTGATCACGGTAAGTCAGCCATAATTAAGGCATTAACCGGAGTTGACACTGACCGACTGAAAGAGGAAAAACTACGGGGTATATCGATTGATTTAGGTTTTGCCTCGTTGCCCCTGGGAGATAAGATTGTTGCGGGGGTTGTTGATGTACCTGGTCATGAACGATTCCTGAAAAATATGTTGGCCGGAACAGGCGGGATTGATTTGGCTATGCTGGTGGTGGCTGCTGATGAAGGAATTATGCCACAGACCAAAGAGCATTTAGCCATGCTCCAGCTATACGGAATTAGGAATGGCTTGATCGTAATCAATAAAATTGACAAAGTGGATGCAGAGTGGCTGGAATTAATTGAGAGTGAGATACGCGAGTATGTAGGCGATACCTTTTTACAGGATGCGCCCTGTTGTAAGGTATCAGCCATGACCGGGGCAGGAATTGCTGAGCTCAAAATGACCTTGAGTGAGTTGGCGGACAAAGTGCCTGCCCGCGATAGTAATGCTCCATTTAGACTCTGGATTGACAGGGTCTTTACTATCAAGGGCCATGGGATAGTCGTTACTGGTTCAGTGCTGAGCGGCCGCGCTAGAGTCGGTGACAGTGTTAGGCTATATCCGACCGAAACCATTGTCAGGGTGCGCGGTTTAGAGTGGCATGGCGAGAAAGTGGATAAAATTTCAGCAGGACAGCGGGCAGCTATCAATTTAGCCGGAGTAGAAATAGAACAAATTGAACGAGGTATGGTGCTCAGTGCTGTTGAACGGGGCGAAGTAAGTACGATGTGGGACATAGTAGCTGAGTGGCAGCAGGAGGTAGCGAGCGGTCTGCGTGTTCGCCTTCATCTGGGAACTGGCGAATTTTTAGGACGGATATACTCTTTTAAAGATAGTGATCATCGTTATATGCGGCTTATTTTGGAACAACCTCTGGCAGCTGGGGCTGGTGACAGAGGGATAATCAGACTGTATTCACCACAGCATTTACTTGGTGGTGTGACCCTAATAGCCCCAGGGCGCAATAGCAGACGTTTGACAGCCTCGCGGGCGGCGCTTGCAGAATCTAAGGCTCAGGCTGATGAGTTAAATGCGCTGTATCACCGCCTGTCGGAAAGTCGGCAAGTACTAACAAGAACGGACATTAGGCGGCAAAGTGGCTACCTGCCAGATAAAGCGGTAGACCAGGTTATTGACAAATTGATGGCAGCTAAACAGCTGTATTGCCTGGATAAAACCTATGTTGCGGCAGATATGTTTGTCCAATTGACAAATAAGGCGACAACCATTATTGGAAGTTTTCATAAAACACAACCTAATCGGAGTGGCCTGTCCAAAGAGATATTGCGGCAAAAATTGGGCCTTAATGAGAAAAGCCTTGAAATTATTTTGGCACAGTGGCTTGAAAAAGGGAATTTTGTCAGTAATGGCGGGGACCTTGCGCTAAAATCTCATGCTGTCCAGCATGGAGATTGGCGCAAGGAATTACTGGAAAAGGCCGAGGCTGCACTTACACCAGTGTGGATACAGTATTATTATCGCAAAGAATGGCGTTGCCACCTGAAAAGGCTAAGGCGGCTCATGACTCATTAGTTAGGGCTGGAGCCTTGATTAAGCTGGGTGATAATTTTGTATACAGCAAAACAATTCAGTACATTGTTCAGGTTATACACAGGCACTTCAAAGAAAAACAGACATTAACAGTGGCGGAATTACGAGATTTGTTGAACACTTCAAGGAAGTTTGCCCTGCCAATTATGGAATACATGGATATGCATAAATATACAATACGAGAAGGAGATGTGAGGCGCCCAAGCAGCAAAATACTGAATTTGTCAGAATAAACTTACTTTAATTATGCATATTGACAACATGTTAATATGTTTTTATAATTAAACTCAAAACCAACATGTGTACACTTGTGTATTTTATTAAGGTACATGTGTATTTTGAGGGAGCGTGTCTAGGGTTCCGCGCAGCGATGCGGCTGGACCAAGCGACACAGGTGCAGCGTGGCACAGCACCACACCGTGGGTATAAAAGACCCGGCGGAAGGTCCCAATAGTTAGGGGTTCTTCGCCAGGTCTTTTTTTGTCTCTCAATAAAGAGGCAAATAGGCTGGCGCTTTCATTTGAAAATTGGTGCAAGCCGTGTTTTCTTTATTGAAAGTAGTTTGAGCAATTATTGGAGAGGGTGGGAGAGTAGGATGTGTAGAATCGGAGCTATAAAGAGCAAAATAGCATTTCATCCATCACTGGCGTTGCATTTGATGCTGCCTCAGCAAGAGGGACATGACAACTCGGGTTTTGCCATGGTGATGCAAGATCTTGATGGGGTTTTTGCCAATTGTAAGGATAAGCCATTATTGTCATTAGCCTGTACGCAAAAAGGGGCATCCATGGTAGAGCATTTCATGGAAACCAATAACTTTACCCCTGTGCATGAGTGGATTCCTAGGGGTGTTCACCAGCGAGGCCTTGATATTAAGGCCATGCCTTACTATATTTTTCGGGCTTATGATTATCCAGAGTATTATCAGACAGCTACGCAGGAGGCCAAAGAGGAATTATTATTGGATACCCGTTTGGCACTTAGGGCACTATTAGAGGCTGAAGACCAAGGCTATGTATATTCATTTTGGCCGGATGTTCTAACCTTAAAAGAAATTGGTGATCCCCGCGATATTGCGGTCTATTTTAAACTTTGGGATAATAATGGCGACTTGATGGCCAAGAATGTTGTTGTCCAGTGTCGGCAAAATACTAACTATGATATTGTGCGCTATGCTGCCCATCCCTTCTTCCTGCAAGGCTATACACTATGTGCCAATGGGGAAAACACCTTTTATACCAAAAACAAAGAATACCAAAAATCACTACATCGCGGTTATATAGGTTTTGAGTCTGATTCTCAAAATTTTCTTTATACGTTGCATTATGTCCTTAATGTGCTCAAGTGGCCGATAAAATATTACAAGCATGTCATTACGCCACTGCCATTTGCTGAAATTGATCAGCGCCTTGATAAGCGTGAATTGACAGCTATTCGCCAATCATTGGGACATTTGGAAATAAACGGGCCAAACACTATCATTGCCATGCTGCCAAATGGACGTATGATGACTTGTTGTGATTCAAAAAAACTGCGTCCGGTCGTTGTGGGGGGAGATGGCACTACCATTGCCATCTCATCAGAGGTTTGCGGTCTTAATCAGATATTACCTAACCGCAATCAGGAGCTTGACATTTATCCAAATGAACGGGAAGTTGTGGTTATCACCCCAGAATTGGAGGTAGAGCGATGGAAGCAGTAAACGTACAAGATGTTAGCGTCAATGATTTGCCGTGGAAAATACAATATAAGAGTGAGCGGTGTACCATGTGTGGCAGTTGTGTGGCAGCATGCAGCTTTACTGCCATTGAGGTGGCTATGGAACGTCGGTCAGTTACGGTTTCCACCGGACATCAGCCTGAACCCAGCCAACGTCACATGGCAGTGCCAGTCATTAGGCAGAGAGCGGTAGTAGCTAACGCCTGTGTTGGCTGCGGTATGTGCGAAAAGGTCTGCCCCAATAATGCCATTAAGCCTGTGCGCAACCAGGACTCCCGAATCAATTGTCTAAACCGGAGCGGCGGTGCACCTGTCAAACGCGGCGGCCGCAATGCCATCTTTGCGAATGACCGGACACTGGATAAAATTGTGGTTGGTCGCATTTCACAGATGACTGACCCGGCACTAGATTCAGAACGACATACCTTTGATATCTTAGCGCCTTTTGGTCGAGTACTTTTGCCTAATGAGTTACCGCTTACCTCTAATGGGCAGGAACTCAAGCTGACAGAGAAAACGCCGCCGGTAAATTGGATCTATCCGGTAATCTTTAGTGATATGTCCATCGGGGCGCTTTCCACGCGGGCCTGGGAAGCAGTTGCTTTGGCGACAGCTTACTTGAATGAAAAACATAATATGCCTGTAAGAATGTGTTCTGGCGAAGGTGGCATGCCGATTAAGCTAATGAAGTCTGAACATCTGAAGTATATGATTCTGCAGATTGCCTCAGGGCACTTTGGCTGGAATCGGATTATTCAGGCTATGCCGCATATGAAGGTAGACCCGGCTGGTATTCTGATTAAAATTGGGCAAGGAGCTAAGCCTGGTGACGGGGGTCTCCTGCCAGCGGCCAAAGTATCCAAAACTGTTCAGGCCATCCGAGGTGTG
>JAGGAA010000313.1 GCA_017889675.1 Bacillota bacterium
ATTGATTCTTTGGACAACATACCGATGACCTCTGTCGCCTCTTGTACACCACCTGGCTGCAGATAGGGCGCAGGAACCTTGGTCACCTGTACCATCTCCTGAGTAATCCTGGTCTTGGCACCAATATCCACCTTAGCTACCACCACAGCTACGGTATTGGCAGGGAGATTCCCACTTGTTTTCTTCAGAAAGCTATACACAAGCCCGGTGGTTAGCAAACTTAAAACTACGGCAATCATCAAAAGCCCTTTATTAGAAAACCTAAGCATATTGTTCCTCCTGCCATGTCGACCGTTTAAAAAATTTAAGTACTATATACAACGTGTTAAAGACTTTTGCAGGTAGGTGGTGTGTTGGCAATACATCACCTACCTGCGCCTGCAAACTTCTTTACTGCGGAATACATAGGTTCACTCTATACTTAAATTTTAAACCTAAACCAGCGTAAAAACTAGCGAGGAGATTCTCCTATCTTTTTTTAGGACTTAGGTCAAAAAGCAGCTGCCCGCTAGGACCTTTCTCCCATTACAGCCACTGCTTTTTACGAAAATAGCGTACCATCAGCAGACCTATAAACAGCATAATTGATAAAACCACGGGATATCCATACTCCCACTCCAGTTCCGGCATATGCGCAAAGTTCATACCATAGACTCCAGCAATAAAGGTAAGCGGAATAAAAATCGTTGAGATAATTGTCAGCATTTTCATGACCTCACTCATACGGTTGCTGACTAACAGGCCATATCGATTTTCGGAAAAACAACATGTCATGTTTAAGCTCATGTAGGTCCTGCAAAAGCTCAGGGCGCGGTTGGCTAGCAATCTGGTTTTCCAGCAGCTCAATTCTCTCCCCCAAATGTTCCAACACCAAGAAATAATGGTCCACAATACTGTCAAGTAAGGCGTAAAACAAATAATCGGCCCCTAACCGACAAATCTTACCCCGACCGCCTTTGACACGCTCATAAACACTATCTAACACATCTTTGTCACCTGGCAGGCTTTCCACAAACGAAATTACATAGTTTGTCCCCAAAATAAGGCTGATCTGCTCGGCCTCATAGTCTGTGGCTTCCGTCGTTACTGTTAATGACTTTACGATTACACACAAATAGTCGGTATAGTCTACCAGTTTAGGCCGCTGATTGGTATGCAGTATATCTTCCAATGCAAGCGGATGTATTGGCAAACCAACTTTGGATGATAAATTTCTCGTAAATTTCGGCATAACGCCACCTCGCAAAAAAAATATGTAAAGAAAGACATTCTCTTTCCTTACATATTTTTCCTGTGCAAATTATCCGCATCGTATGGATATCTATAACTTTTTTTGTAAACAAATCAGTTCTGTTTCCTGCCATCCTAACTGTTGGTAAAAATCCAGCGCCAGCTCATTACGTCGATCGGCCAGCAAATCCAATCGTTTGGCCTTGTGCTTGACCGCCCACTCTTCCATTGCCGTTAGCAGTTGTGTGCCAATTCCCTGCCCCCGGCAGCCTTCACGGACTGCCACATCTTCAATTATTGCTTTTATGCCGCCTTCAGCCGTAGACACAAGCAGTTGCGCCGTACACATACCAATGACTTGACGGGAACGCTCTGCCACCAGGATACAGGCGGTATTTTTCATCTGCAGTAAACTAGCTAACCCTAAACGCTGCCTCTCGCCGTCAAACACAAAGTCAGTCTCAATAGCAAATAGTAGTCTGAGTAATTCAATCATGGCGTCCATGTCGGTAGATACCGCTTTTCTAATTACTACCTCTGAAGTCATTATCCTATTCCTCTTCCTTTAATTTAAAAACATCTCTACCGCAAAGTTCTTGTCCCAATTCATGTAAATCTCTTGTAAGGCTGGCAACCCTTGGGTTGAAATAATAACTAACTCTGATACAGTTCGGGTTATGTCTGTTGGTTTAACATCTATTTGACTACCTACCATATCAACCTGCATCCAACCATCTTTTAGCTGGAAAAAGCCTTTTATTCGCAGCGTCCAGGGCACTAAAGCCTGTAAAAAACCCATAAATTTTTCTCTGTCAAAGCTGCCTGCAACACTGAGAATATGCGCAACAGGTCTGTTCGCGGGAGTATTACAGCACGTCTCACTGGCAATGCCTGATACATTCTTTAATGTTCGCTGTAAAAAATCCAAACCACCCTCACAATGTTTGGTTTTCAAGAGATCGGCCTCAGAGTTAATACTACGTATTTTTTGTTCTACCTCTGACAAAGCTTGGTTATCTATCAAGTCCACTTTGTTGAGCATAATAAAACTACTTGCGGCAATTTGTCTTTCAATCGGCAACAAGACATCAACCTGATCTAAAAAATTTAGAGCATCCACCACGCAGATGGCTCCCTGATAATCATACTTTTGCCCCTTTACTTTACCAATAATGGAATTGAGTATGTGCTCAATACTTGACGGATCAGCCATACCTGAGGCCTCCACAAATAAATACTCAATTGGCAATTCCGAATAGGTAATTAACGCGTCAATAAAGGCCCCTTTCAAACAACTGCAAAACACGGAACCGTTATTAAGTTCCACAATATCAACCCCGTTTTGTTGGAGCAAAACACCATCAACACTGATTTTGCCAAATTCGTTCATCAAAATGCCAATTTTATTGTTGGCAAGACTGGCAATAATTTGTTTTAAAAAAGTGGTCTTGCCTGCCCCCAAAAAGCCAGTGAGCAAATAAAGTTTTATGGGTTTCCTGCTCATAACTGCACCTCCTAATTATATTGTGGTTTTAACACAATGGCCTAGAGCAAGCTCTAGGCCATTGTAGAAACTATCCAATAACTAGCCAATCCGTTTTTCAATAGCTTCAATCAATTCATTATCTGATGGAATAATATTATCAAACACTACTTCATTATTAATCAGCATAGCAGGTAAATTCTTAACTCCCAAGGTAGCCATGATACCGGCCCGGGTTTTCACAAGCGATTCGCGCCAAGTCAGTCGGCCTTCATAACGAGGCAGTACCTTTTTCACCGATTCGCACATGTACTGACACGGCGGACAGCCTTCCGAATCCAGGGTTACAATCTCGATAAACACCTGGCCTGGCTTGATTTCAACATCTTCAAATACGGCTTCATCTTCTTCATGGAACTGTTGCTCTGATTCCAGCAATTCCAATGAAGAGGGCTTGCCATTTACAAAGTTGGAGATAGCCACCAGGTTGTTTATCGGCGTATCAAACGGGATGTCACAACCAGGGGAGAGAATATAGCCCACGCCCTGGCCAAGCTCTATTTCCTTGCGCGCTTCGTCTACGTTTTCCAGTGGCGAGCCAAACATCATTACTGTCGTTAAGGGTAGATTACCGCCATACGATACTTTATACTTAGTGGCAATCTCTTTCGCGTAGGTCATACTGACGTTTTCGTCAAAAGCAATGCCATCTGTCTCGGTTTGGCACATAAGTTCAATATTCTTGGTAGCATTACCACAGCAGAAGCTTGTTACCTTAAGTCCCAGCGATTTTACATAGCGGTTTAATTCGATAGTAGACGGCTTAACGAAACGTTCGAATTGCTTGGGCGCAATTTGTGAAGTCATGGGATCAACAACGGCAATGATATCAACGCCAGTTGCAGCATACATTCGAGACAGGTCTTTACATACAGTAGTACAAAACCGCATTACTTCATCGACCTTTTCATGCCGCTTGATCATATCAGAAAAAAGGTCGGTTCCCTTTAAATGCAGTGCCAGCGTAAATGGTCCACAAATAAGTGCATAGAGTGCAACCTTATCACCAAGTTCAGCTACCAAGCGGCGCGAGGCCTCTAGCGCGATCGGATAACGACCGTCTTGCTCGGTAGGCAATGTAAGTTCAGACAATTCCTTATGTTCCAGCACATGGACATCTACGGCTGGCGGATTATCTTTTGACCATTTCAGTTTACACCCTAAGGCTTCAGCCTCCATTTGCACATCAAATACAATCGGCAACCCATCTGGCTGGTACAATTCATAGGCCTTCATGATACCTTTCACAATATTATCGGCATCTTTTAAGTAAGTCTCGGCATCAACGCCAATCAAATTAGCGGTCTGGACACCCGCATAGGGAACCCACGGTGTTCTATCCACAGGCTCAAAACTCAGGGTTTTTAATACTCGCTCTTTGCCATTCATTATCTCATCCTCCAAAAATTAATATTGATCCTATAACATCATGACCTATGTTTATAGATTAGAGCCCCATTTTTGCGTCATCATAGTGCTTGTGTACTTTTCAATCTTCCAAGTCGGTATCTTGCATTTTTTACAGGCACAGGCACACCATTTATTGCGCAGCCACCTGGCCGCCCTGCTGGTACGCGAATTCCAAACAATAAATTTTTCGTCACAATGGGTAATGATTTCCGCAATCTCCCCAGTAATCTTAATGGATTTAATGCCATGGAGCATACCTGTTCGTGATGGCCATAGCTTAATCTTCTCAATAAGCTTGAAAAATTCGACATTCTTCCGATAGTATTTTTTCTTTTTATTAGCCGTTTCCGGTGAATCATTTTTAACAAGCATAGCCCCACTCTTGGCCATGGCTACTCCCTCCTTTTGGCATTACTCTGTTAACGCCGTAAACAGCATAGTCGCTACTCCGATTTCTAAAACATCGTGAACTAAATGTTCAGCCAGCAGTTCGCGACACGTTGGGTTTAACCCCAGCGGTATCCCCGGCGCGGCAACACGGGTAGCACCGGTAATGTATTGTGGAATAATCGTATCTTCAGCCGGTGTAGCCTCAAGCACTAAGTTACACTCAGCTAACGCCGCGTCCAGTTTGGAGGCTACATGAATACCTGGTATAAGCTGCTTTAGCTGGCTTATCTTTTCAGAATCCGGATCATGGACTATTACCTGAGCCCCCTGCTTTGCCAGATAGAGCGCCGCCCCACTACCCACCGGTCCTGCACCGATAACAAGTACCTTGTTACCTTGCACACTACCAGCCATCAATGCCAGTGCCGCCGCGTAGCCCCGCCCGGTGGCCTCACCATTGTCACTAACCTTGCCACTGGCTATATTGAGCGCAACAAATTTATCATCATCTGCCAAAAAAATAACGTTAGCCCCACTGGTTACGGCTTCGGCTAAACCGCCAATATTCGGCAGCTTGGTGACAAAAGCAGAAAACCCCAGAAATTCAATAATATCTTGGACTGTTTCAGAAAATCCATTGATTATGCCTTGTCCATACGCAATCGGAACAATTCCTATCGAAATATCCTGTCGTGCCTCAGCAAAATCCTCAGGAATTTTGCCCAAGGAATGGGCGGCAATGCCTGCCAGACTCTGCCCTGTACGGTGGAATAACTGCAAATCATAATTCTCTAAACGCTCACCAACATAACAAATATCTTCTTCCTGCAGCCTTGTCAAAACCTCACCTCCTGTCTCCTGTGGTTACTCCTTATACAGCCTTGTTGATACACAGCGCCTGCCTACCAGGCACTGGCGGTTCGGCGTCATGATACCGATCTACCCGACTATGGTTCATAATGGTAGTAATGACCTGACAACGCTGCGCCCAGGCCTGCTGCTGATCCTCAGCCGTAATAATCAAGGTAGCCACCCATTCCTGTTTATCAGGACTATAGTTAGATAATGCCTCTGTAGCGCCAAAAAAGTCCTGGTATAACGTTAGCTGA
>JAGGAA010000314.1 GCA_017889675.1 Bacillota bacterium
TATTACTTTCACTACATTCGCCCTGCTGCTATCATTGTTAATCTGCAGCGCATAATTGAAAGGCAAGCCTGTCAACCTGCCACTGGCTTCACTGCTATTAGCAACAACCAGGGTATTCTTATTGCCCGAATCAGACCCTGACACACTGATAACATTATAGCCCTGACCGCGGAGGGTTGCTGCCATTTTTTCTCCAGCACCCGAAATACCGCTGGCATTTACTACCTCAAACTGCAACTTACCACTAGCAGCAGCCTTGGGTTCAGGAACTTTCGGCTTATCAGTGGTCGTTGGTTTATTGGGGACCTTAGGATCAGTTACAGCAGGTTTTTTGGGGTCCTTGGTTTCAACTGCTTTCTTGGGCAACTCGACAATTTTCATTTCTTTTGGAATGGAACGCTCATATTGCGTAGCTGTAGTACGCACCTCAGCAAAATACTTGTCGTCGGCTGTCATGCCTTGCGATGCAGCCACATAGGCTCGCAATTCGGTTATGTCAGGCAACCAATAGCTAATATCGTCAATATATGCCGGTTTTCCTGGCACCATGGCCGCCTTCAAGCCGGCCTTACTGGCATCGTTTAACAGTTTCGCCAGCTTGAGCATATCAGATGTTGTCATATCGGTCGTAACAGCAGCATTTACCTCCCTGATGATGCTTGGTACCCGCGGCAGAATAAACGGACTGGCCACTTCGTCAAGCATAGCTTTGAGGAATTTTTGTTGACGGGCAATCCGGCCAATATCGCCTTCTTCATCCCGGTAACGCACGTATTTAATAGCTGTGCGCCCATCCAGTTTTTGCTCGCCAGGCTGCAGATCGATCACTAGATTATCATAAGGATCTTCATAATACATCCGTTTTTCAACATCAATCGTCACACCGCCAACGGCATCAACAATTTTATTGAAGGCGGCAAAGTTAATTAGAACATAATAATCCATCGGAATACCCAGTAAATCCTCGACAGCCTTCTGCGAAACTTTATGTCCGCCATAGGCATAAGCATGGTTAATTTTGTCCCAGCCATAGCCGGGAATCTTAACTCTGGTATCGCGCGGTACTGACAATATCGATACTTGCTTTGTCGAAGTATCCACCGTAACAACCATCATCGTATCTGAACGCCCCACATCGTCACTGCGTTCATCAACGCCCATTACCAAAATATTAACCTTATGCGGCAACCCGACAACATCGGCACCAACCCGCCGGGCCTTCTCAAATGTGCCACCAGTTGCCCAATAATAGGTAGCACCAGCTACGCTAATAAATAAAAGAAAACAGGTTAATATAAGCAAAACCCGGTTGCGCCGGGTTTTGCGCTGATCCGTAATCCGTTTTTCGAGGCGTGATGCCATGACACAATCACCCTTTCGTCGTCTTTTTGCAACATTTAATTTAATTACACAACAAGATAAGCCCCCTAGCACCGGGGGCTTATCTTGAAGTATAGCAAATGATGTAGTTTTAGGTCAAGAATTTTTTTAAAATTACCCCTGCCGTAACTATTTTTGCTACTAAAAAAACATATGACGTGAGGCTGTGGATACTTTTATTTCTAAGTTTTTCCGCAGCCCCTTTACGCTCACTGTCCTTTGGGAAACTTTTTATCGATAATTCCCCATATTTCCGGCTGCTCTTGACCTAAACGCCAAATAGCAATGCCCGCCGGATTATATTTAGCCACAATGTCTAGTTTAGCGGCCGTACTTTTATCATTTTCAAACCAGACTTCGTGATCCTTGTATTTAAACCACGGGGCCTTAGCTTTGTCATCATAGTTAATTTTTGCACCATTTTTTTCTGCTAATACAATAGCGTCAACATATTTTATAGTTTCGCCCTTTTTCCCTACCCAATCATAACCATAGGCACTGACTCCAATAATAACCTTATGTGGTCCGCCACATTGTTCAATCGCGTACTTGATATTTTTCTCATACCAGTCGACTGGTGCAATAGCACCAGGCTCTGAGGTGGCCCAGTGGTTGTCATAAGTCATGATTTGCAGGAAATCGGTATTGGGGGCTAACTGCGGATAATCATAGGCACCAGACACGTCTTCTGCCACATCCACCCGGGGAAATACCGAGATAATAACCAATTTATTGATAGCCTTCATCTTAGGATATAATTCGGCCATGAAGGCTGCCAGGTTATCTTTGTGCTTAGGCGGCAACAACTCAAAGTCGATGTTAATA
Source organism: Bacillota bacterium (assembly GCA_017889675.1). Lineage (GTDB taxonomy): Bacteria > Bacillota > Negativicutes > Sporomusales > Sporomusaceae > Sporomusa. Next base: position 2,206 of record JAGGAA010000314.1, read on the forward strand.
CCATCATAGCCTTTTTCCTTAACCATCTTAACGATACTGTCTGTTACCTTAGTGCGGATGGCCGGATCTCCCAGGACAGCATCAGTAGCCCCTGTTTTATTTGTTACCAGCGGGTACATGGCAAGGCCAAGCTGACGGGCCGTGTCAAAGACCAGTTGACTGTCCTTGGCTTCCAGTGTGCCATCAGCGGTAGCTCGATACCAGAAGGGACCGACTGCCGACATGCTCTTGGCATGGGCTTTCATACTGGGAAAAGAGCCTGTTTGGTCTGGTGTTCCCGGCCAGGGATTCTCATAATAACCAATTACCATTCGTGGTGGCATAGCAACATTGCCTGGTGCACCAGGACTGGTTTGTTTAGCCTGATCACCAGGCAGTAGCTTGGGAGCCGGTTTTGTAGCCGTGCCGCAGCCGCCGACAACAACAGCAGCAATGACAAATAGCGTGAGGAGAACACATGCGATACCCTTGTAGTATGTATTAACGCGCAAAACTGTCACCCTTTCTGTTACTATTGTTAATTTGCATCAACTTTAGTATTGACTGGGTGACAGTTCTTATGCTTAGTATTTTTATACTTACTTAGGCAGCTTGGTCAACACTTGTGCAACATGCTTTAGTGTTTCCCATTTTTTACAGAAACAGAA
>JAGGAA010000315.1 GCA_017889675.1 Bacillota bacterium
GGTACCAGCAACATCAGACCAGTAATAGCCACCAGTCAAATTAAGCTTGTCACTTGCTTTAAAGGTAAGTTGCGCTGCTGTAACGGTTTCAGCATCCCCCGAAGCACTGTTTTTTAAAGCGTTTGCTGCCGTACCATTGCCGACAACATTATTAACTGATCCGGTAAACCGGGTAGTGCCGATGGTTTTATCAAAACGAGCGCCATCAACACCAATCGCTTTGCCGAACAGACCATGTGTAAAGGAATCGTAGAAGTAACGCCCCAAACGGATACTATCTAAGCTAAACGCATTTTTGGCGGTCACGGCAGCGATATCCATGGTCATTGCATCACCACTAGAAGCGCCATAGTTACCCATTTTTGTGGTGGCATTCATCCGGGCTGTCAGGGATATGTTCTCATTGATCTTGCCATTAATTTTAATACGTTGACGAAACTCAAATCTGTCGGAACCGCTGAGTTTTTTTGCACCAGGAGCATTGGCATCATTTCCCATAAAACGGAACCGGGTTTCACCGCTGAGCCAAGTATTGGTTTTCGATTCTACTTTTGTTACCCGACCGCTTAACTTGTTAAGTTCGCTGGCAAATTCAGCAGATAGCTTATCAATTACCTGCTTATCGGCATCATTGGCTGTGTCGTATTTGTCAATTGCTTTCGCCACAACAACGGCCATTTCGTAACGGGTAATAGTTTTATCACCATTGTAGGTCCTGCTGCTGTCGACAATACCGGCTTGTGCCAGTTTCGTTACGGCAGCATAAGCCCAGTGATTTGCGGGAACGTCGTCAAAGGATTGTGCAAGCGCAGCTTGAGCGGTGCTGGGCATCATGGTAGTTCCACTCATGGTAATAGCCATAAGTACGACCGGAGCAATTTTTAACCATTTATTTATTTTTTTTCTCTTTGTCATAACTATCTCTCCCCTATTACAATATCTAAAATTTCTCAACAACTTCCCGTTCCAAAGGTCACGCTTTTACGCTTTGAATTATCCCGTGAGTCTAGCTCAGTTCGTTTCCGCAATTCATTTTTTTGGATTTTGCCTGTCGCCGTCCGAGGGAGCGAACTTACGAATTCATAATAATCAGGAATTTTAAAATCTGCTATTCGCTCCGCCAACCAGACTTTGGTTGATTCAGCCGTTATCGTTCCCTTCACTTTGGGAACAATGAACGCTTTTAATCTCTCGCCAAGCAGCTTGTCGGCAACACCGATAACAGCAACTTCAGCAATCAGTCGATTGGATTCCAATACGTGCTCTATCTCGCGCGGATAGATATTCTCCCCGCCGCGAATAATCATGTCTCTTTTGCGGTCTGTAACGAATAGATAGCCTTCATCATCAAAATAACCCACATCCCCAGTATGTAGAAAACCACCGGCCATAGTCTTGGCATATTCTTCAGGCTTATTTAGATATCCGGACATCACATTATCGCCTTTTATACAGATTTCACCGATTTGGTTGTTGGATAGTATATTACCTTGTTCATCGATTATCTCGATATGCTGTTCTTGATAAGGTAGTCCGCATGACCCTTCTTTATAACGTCCCAGGGGTGGCTCGACACTGGACCCTCCACACCCCTCAGAAAGGCCATATCCCACCAGGAGATCAATATTGTACTGCTCTTTAAGTCTCCTTCGCGTTTCCAGTGAAAGAGGACCTGCACCCGTGTTTGCATATCTTATCTTTACCTTGGATAAATCAACATCCTTCGGATCAATCCTGTTTAGAATATAGTCAAGCATGGTAGGAACAGCCATAATAATTGTTACCCCATATTGAATAACAGTTGGCCAAAAATCTCTAACAGAAAAGTGGCGAATACAGAGAGCTTGTCCGGCATAGCTCATAGGGTAAGTAAACACACATAATGGGCAACAATGAAATAACGGAAGAATAAGCAACATAACATCATTACCTGTTACAATCCCGCTCCTGTTTTGATCACGGCATAATGACAGTGCCGCCTTATTGGAAAGCAATATTCCTTTGTGTCTTCCAGTCGTACCAGATGAATATAATAACAAAAATATATCATCCAAGTTCTGTTTGACTAAACACTCTTCAGCCGGATACTTATTTAAAATATCGTCAAGCGTTTCCTGTGCTATTTGAGGATCAACCTTTTCTCCAAGTACTACATCCACCACAATCGGCTTAGAATTAGCTTCATTTAATCCTTTGAAAAATTCAGGCAGACAATCACTACCAACAAACGCTACCTTTGGTTTTGCGTCATCCAAGATATAGGCAATTTCCGGGCCTCGCAACATGTGAGGGACAGCCATTGCTATAGCTCCCAACTTGTGAGTACCCCACATAGCATAGTAAAATTCAGGAGAATTTGAGATCATAACAGCAATGATATCTCCCTTTTTCACGCCCTTTTCCTTTAGATAATTTGCTACCTTATTTGCCCGATCATTAGTATCTTCGTAAGTTAGTGTCTGTTCGTAGTAATATACATGCGGAGCATTCGGAGTTTCATTTGAGCGTACAGTAAGCATTTGGGCAATACTCTCAAATTCCAGTTGTCGACCATTAAGATATGGCTGCTGCGCTAATGGAATACCTGGTATTTTTGGTCTAATAGCCATTATTCAGCCTCCGTGACATCACTTTACTTCATTCAAAACTTTCGTTATTAGGGTAAAGAATTGTTCACTAGCCTAATAGATTCTACCCTTTGCTAACTTTACTTTCTCTTAATATAAAATGCTCATCGAGCCACATTTGTCGGTAAGCGCTTGTTTCTTTTTTCAAGAAATCTATAGACAAATGTTATGGCAAAGCCAATAATATTTAAGACCATCGCAAAATAGAAGGCTTGTGAATAGATTCCGTTGCTAGCCTTCGCAACATTTGCTGCAATCATTGGTCCAAAATAAGCGGCAACACCAAAGGCAACAAAGGTTACTCCATAGTTGACGCCAACGTTTTTTGTCCCATATTTTTCAGCTACTAGCGATGGGAAAACGGCCTGAGCCCCGCCGAAGCAAGCTCCGATTCCCGCACCAGCAACACCAAACATGAAACTCGACGTTGTGTTAGACAGAAGGAAAAGCATTCCTGCTCCTAACGCAAACATAACTGACAGCGTATTGGGGCGTCCAATTCTATCTGATAAAAATCCAAAACAAACTCGTCCAGCCATATTAAACAACGCAATTAAACTAACATATAAGGCTGCTACTTGAGGTTCTAAC
>JAGGAA010000316.1 GCA_017889675.1 Bacillota bacterium
AGAGCCGTAATCCAATCTTTGCTCAACTTTACTAAATTTCCTACTGCCTTAGAGGTTTTTAACGATATCAAAGCAACAAATCCCGACGTGGGATTGGATACTGTTTATAGAAATCTCAATCTGCTTGTCGAAATTGGACTTGTAAACCAGATTACCCTGGCAGGAAAAGATGTAAAAGTCTTCGAGCTGTCCATTGATGGCCACCACCATCACCTAGTCTGCCTCGGTTGTGGGCAAACAAATTGTTTGGATTATTGTCCGGTTGATGAGAAGAGTCTACAAACAGCCGCAGGCTCGGAATTTCAGGTTACCAGGCATTCTCTTGAAATCTATGGCTACTGCCAAAAATGTAAGAACACAACAAAATAAAGATAACTCCAATCAAAAATTGCACTTGACTAGGAAAAAATTGTCATATATACTATAAATAATAACATTCCTATTTGATGTTATTCCTATTTAAGATTATTCGTATATTGGAGGTATTGTAATGTTAGCAAAAATAGTGAAGTTAGTATTAATAGCGGTCATCAGTTCCGCTATGTTGGCTGGTTGCGGCCAAAGTAAGGTTTCAGATAGTCAGACAAACGCAAATAATGCGGGGGCCAAAAAGAATTTTACGATAGTGACATCATTTTATCCCATGTATATTTCCACCATTAACATTACCAAAGGCGTTCCCGGCGTTGAGGTCATCAATATGACAAAGCCGCAGACTGGTTGCCTACATGACTACCAACTGACTCCAGAAGATTTAAAAACGCTTGAAAAAGCAAATGCTTTTGTTATCAATGGAGCAGGCATGGAAGCTTTTTTAGATAAGACAATAAAGCAACAACCGCAATTAAAAATAATTGATGCCAGCAAGAACCTTGAACTACTAAAAGATGAGACCGGGGAAGAAAATCCTCATGTATGGGTTAGTGTTTCTAATGCCATTCTTCAGGTCAAAAACATCGCCGAACAACTGGCGGCTGTAGATACTCAAAATGCCGCGCAGTATAAAAATAACGCGGCTGAATACGTGAAAAAATTGGAAGCTTTGCAAGATACCATGCATAAATCACTGGATGGTATCCAAAATAAGGATATCATTACCTTCCATGAGGCTTTTCCCTATTTTGCTAAGGAGTTTAAGCTAAATATTGTTTCGGTTATTGAAAGAGAGCCTGGCTCCGAGCCGTCCCCAGCTGAATTAGAGGATACCATCAATAAAATAAAAGAATCTCATATCAAAGCACTATTTGCTGAGCCGCAGTATTCATCAAAAGCTGCTCAAACAATTGCACAGGAAACAGGCGCAACCGTTTATACTCTTGATCCGGTGGTAACTGGTGAAGCCAAACCTGACGCTTATGATGCTTATATCCGGGTAATGGAAAATAACTTAAAAACATTACAAGGGGCCTTACAATGATAGAAAATAATTGGCATACCTGTTCTCACAGCGAAAGTGACTGTGGTCGGTTATGCTGCACTAAAATCGAGAATTTTAACGTTGCTTTTGGCAACACACAAATATTTCAAGATGTAAATCTTCATATTCACTGCGGAGAACTTACGGCGCTGATCGGGCCTAATGGCGCCGGCAAAAGTACGCTTTTGAAAGCAATACTTGGTGAAGTGAAGCATTCAGGAGTACTAAAATATTTTGATGCAAAGGGTGTCCATAGTGGACACCCTTTGATTGGGTATGTTCCCCAATACCTAAATTTTGATCTTAGTACCCCGACCAGTGTACTTGACCTTTTTACCGCCTATCTAACAAACATTCCCTGTTGGCTAACTAGCTCCCAACGTATCCGGGAGCGCGTCAGTCAAATTCTTGTAAAAGTAAAAGCAGAACATCTCATTGATCGCAGACTGGGTGCGCTGTCAGGCGGCGAACTGCAACGAGTATTGTTAGCACTCTCGCTTGAACCTATACCCGACTTATTGCTGCTTGATGAACCGGTTTCCGGAATCGATCAAAACGGCTTAGAACTGTTTTATAATATCGTTTCAGATCTCAGAGCAAACCATGATCTGTCCATTATCTTAATCTCTCATGACCTTAACTTGGTGGCAAAATATGCAGATAGAGTGGTTCTCTTGAATGGAACAGTGATCTGCAATGGTACACCAGAGGAAGTATTTAATGATCCTCGGACAAGAAATGTGTTTGGAATGCTAGTGCAGCATAATGCGCAAGATAAAATTCCATCTAACAAGGAGGATTCTTCATGTTAGATTTGTGGTATGACTTGATTAACTTCATTCTTCCTTTTCAATGGCTGGGCCATAATTTTATGAAAAATGCGCTACTTGCAGTGTTGCTAGTTACTCCGCTTTTCGGTTTGCTGGGCACCATGGTCGTTAGCAACCGGATGGTATTTTTCTCTGATTCACTTGGTCATGGGGCCTTTACCGGTATCGCCATCGGAGTTCTAGTTGGAGGTATTAAGCCTCTTACAGCGCTTGTGCTATTTTCTTTATTTTTTTCAATTGCAATTACTGTTATTAAGAATAAGAGCAGAGTTTCCACAGATACCATAATCGGAGTATTTTCATCCACAGCTATCGCCTTAGGTTTAATGATTATGTCTCATGGCGGTAGTTTTGCTAAATTTTCATCCTATCTGATTGGCGATTTATTAAGTATAACCCCAGGTGAACTTGGTATGCTTTTTTGTGTGTTTATTGGCATCGTGTTGTTGTGGCTTGCCATATTTAATAAAATACTTGTCATCAGCATAAATCCATCGTTGGCAGCAAGCCGAGGTATTAATACGTTACTTATCGAAATATTATTTTCATCAGCCCTAGCTATCGTTGTCGCCATTAGCATCCAATGGGTAGGACTGTTTGCCATGTTCGCAGGCGTGGCTGGATTAATCCTGTCGTACTATTGGAATACCGCAACAGGTGCAACGATTATCCTTATCGCGGCAATGCTGTTTTTTTCGACATTCATCGTCCGCAATCGTTTTGTAGATTAAATTTTGAAAACCGTACTATATATTATAAAAGATCATTCCCAGCAACATAATAGTCGCTGGGAATGATCTTTTTAATTGGGGGATAAACAGCGTTTCCGTAGAATGCAAGAAATTCTCGCTAGATTTTCCGTTTTTAAGAGGGAATCGCTAAATCCGATAGTTTATAAATTTAGTTTCTTCCGCATTAGAAATTTCTTCCAGTCCAAATTTGTTTCGTAAGTTAAAGATGTAGTTGACTTGTCCGCGGAGATTGATCATACCTTCTATTTCGCGGGGAAGTCCAGGTATTTTTTGTATTTTGTATTTTTGAGCTCGTAAAATTCCATTAACAGTTAAGGCATCAATGCCATATTCGCTGCCGTCAATATCAAAAATGACTAGCTGGATACTTGCCATAAGCTTATTCCTCCTTTCTTCTTAGATCAGGTCTCATTAGCCAAAGCCGTTAATTGTTCGGTTATGCTGGTAATTTCTTCTACGCTGGCAGTTACCTCTTGAATAGCGGCCGCTTGTTGTTCCACTGTTAATGCCGTGTCGCTGCCCATAGCGACAGTACGGTCAACAGAATTTCTTATTAGGGTTGTAAATTCTTTGATTTTGCCAACTGTTGCTTTAGAGTCTGCTGATAGCTTTCTAATCTCTTGTGCCACAACGCCAAAGCCAAGACCGGCCTCACCTGCTCTGGCGGCTTCAATGGCTGCATTTAAACCCAGGAGGCGGGTTTCATCAGCGATTTCTTTGATAAGATCCATAACACTATTAATTTCACCGGTAACAGTACTTACGTTGCCAATTTCGGAATTTAGATTAGCCTGATTATCACTTACCGTACCGGCGGAAGCAGCTAATTGCTCCATTGTGGCCGAAATTTGGTGGAGGCTGTCATCCAATATCAAGGCTACCGCTTTAAGTTTCCGCTGCTGAAAAGCATTCTTGGACATGTTGTTAGCAACTGTGAAAAGCACATTGGCAGCTGCTTCAATGCTTTCTCTTGACAGGATGCGTACTTCCTTGGTAGCTTCAATATAACCGTTAGCGTCAACACCAATTTCGCCAGCGATTCTTCGGTATTTTTCTTCCTCAGGACTAGATGTGAGAACTTGGCCGCCTAGGATTGTACCCAGCAATTTCCCCTCGATTATTATCGGAGCAGCAAAGTCAATCAACCCTGCATGGCATTCGAACACAAAAGGCTTGCCGGTCCGCACTGCTTCTTCGCCGCCCTTGCGGTGAGACTCTGCACAACGCTTGTCACCACACTCTGTGGAATGAGTATAGTCTGTACAGAATCTAGTATACATACTGGGCTTAGTTACCGGGCTGCCATTCTGGTCAACTGTGACGCTGGCTACACCAACACCTTTGGCAAAATCATCCTGAAATTTTTGAAGAAAATCAATATCGATTACATCGGTTAGCTTGAGAGTATCTAAATTGACTTCATACCTAGTGGCTCTACCTTGCATATTCATGTATATTCCTCCTACTTTTTTTGCTTAACAGAACACCTTATTTGTTATATCCATTTATAAATGCAAAAAGCGTGCCAAAGCAAGCACACTTACTATTATAAAATTACTTGCCTTGCACTACACGGTAACTTTATGACTTTCAAGCTACGAGCGACAATATCAACTTATTTTTCTGTTTCCCCAGAGAGCTACACATGCTAATCACATACTAAAAATTGCATTGGTATGCAATTTTTAGTATGAAATATTTGTAACATATCGCTGTCGAAAATTATCTAAAACAGCACAATCTACAGAGGACAAACAGGGATTTTACGCAAAGCGTAAAATCCCTGTTTGAAAGAATTTAACCAGACTTACAGAATATACAGCCAGGCGTTTAGTTTCATTTTATCTTAGCCAACAATATATTCTTTCCATTTTCATAGTTATATCGAAGGCTTTCACATTGACCCTTGATAAGCTTTATCCCAATATCATCGTCTCTAATACCTTCCACAAGCGGATCTGCAGGAACTCCGGCACTTTCAAATGCGAAGTCTAACTGACCATTTTTTTCTGAATAAGCAAGGGTCAGAGTAATATCGGAAAAATCTGTTTGCAAGCCCAAAACCTCTTCAACAAGCAGCATCACGTTATTACAAACTTTTTTAGTTAACATGTGTTTTTCGCAAAAGGCCTCAATTTCTGCGTTCATAGCATATAGATCATAATTTTTACTGGCAATATGGTAATTAAATCTGCGTATTCTGTTTATAAATGATTTGGTTTTCTCCTTGCGCGGATTTTCAAATATCTGTTGTGGCGTACCCTCCTCGTAAATTATCCCTTCGTCCATATAAAGCACACGATTTGAGATATTGCGAGCAAATTCCATTTCGTGGGTAACAATCACCAT
>JAGGAA010000317.1 GCA_017889675.1 Bacillota bacterium
CTCGCGATGGACACCCTTATCTTAGGCTAACGGTTGGCACTATCAACCCCCGTATCGGACTTTCACCGACAAGTAAACGCCCATGCTGGGCACACCAAATATAAAGCCACCATCTCTGTACAGAGACGGTGGCCCGTGGTTCCACTCTGCTTGGGCATTATGCCCCTGCTTAATGCTGATAACGGCAGTGGCCGGGATGGCTTACTTATCTTTCAGCCAGCCTGCTACCAGATGCATTTCGGCGAAACCTTCCCAGCGCCACTTACAGCCGGTGGCAGCGCCTCTCTGAAGGGGGTAAACGCGTACTTCTTCTGGTCTTCGCATTTTTTAAATATACAAATAGGTTTACGAGTAAATTATACTAATGGCTGCTTGACCATGTCAAGCTAACAATTCACGAACATATAGTAAATAAGGGCACTAACATAACAATCTCGCCATTACTTAGATTTTGGCAATCAGGCAATCAATCCTCGCCAGCGTGCGTTCTTTACCAATTAGCGGAATAAGATTAATCAGCTCTAACCCATGCATTTTACCTGTTACAGCAATCCGAACAGGCATGTATACCTTTTTACCACCCAATTTTAATTCTTTAGTAATGCCTTTTAAGATAGCCTGCACAGCTGCTGGTTCTACAGGATCTAGCACCGCCAGCTTGGTTTTAAAGACCTCCATCACTTTGGGAATATCGGCGTCTTTCATAATCTCATGCGCCTCTTCATTCTCAAAGTTGATATCATCATTAAAGAAAACATCAATATGTTCGGTTATTTGGGCCGCATAACTGATATAGCCTTGAAGCTCAGCTACCACCTTTACCAGCCATTCTCGCTGCTCAGTTGTTAGTTCTGCCCCAACAAAACCAGCTTCCTGAAGATGTGGCAATGCGAGCTCTGTAACAAGTTCCGGGCTGGCTTGTTTGATATAATGCGCATTGATATGGTTAAGCTTATCTACATCAAATACAGCTGGGTTCTTAGCTACCCGGTCCATGGAAAATTCTTGAATCAATTCTTCCTGGTTGAATATCTCTTCTTCGCCAAGAGGTGCCCAGCCTAAAAGAGCTAAGAAATTGACAATTCCCTCAGGCAAATATCCTAATTTTTTATACTGTTCGACCGAGGTCGCACCATGGCGTTTGCTCATCTTAGTACGATCTTTACCAAGGATAAGCGAAATATGACCAAACTGAGGCAGTGCCAGCCCAAGCGCCTGATAAAGCAATATTTGCCGAGGTGTATTAGACAAATGTTCTTCGGCCCGAATGACATGGGTTATCTTCATAAGTGCATCATCAAGCACCACTGCGTAATTATATACGGGAATACCGTCCGATTTCACAATAACGAAGTCGCCTACACCATTTGATTCAAAGCTTACCGTGTCCCGCACCATATCTTTAAAAATAATTTGTTGATTTTCAGGTACGCGAAAACGCACTGTAGGTTTGCGTCCCTCGGCAATAAGTCGTTCACGCTCAGCCGGGCTCAAATCACGACAGCGTCCTCCATAATGAGGATTTTCACCCTTATCCATTTGCCGCTGCCGCTCAGTATCAAGTTCTTCTTCGGTACAGTAGCAGTAATAGGCCTGTCCGCTAGCCAACAATTTTTGTGTATATTGACGATAAATTTCTAGGCGTTCGGTCTGGCGGTAAGGACCATATTCGCCGCCAATATCAATGCCTTCATCCCATTCAATTCCCAGCCAACGCAAAGAAGCCTTAATATTTTCCTCAGATTCACTGGTCGAGCGTTCTAAGTCAGTATCTTCAATCCGCAGGATTAGCTTGCCACCTTCTTTGCGGGCCAGCAGCCAATTAAACAGCGCAGACCGTGCTCCCCCAATATGAAACGGCCCGGTCGGGCTGGGAGCAAATCGTACTCTAAGTTCCTGTTCCATTTATATGTACCCCTTCCATTACTTGAAGTAGTAGTAGTAGTGTCAATCATTGTATATTTTAGCAGATTCTACGTCATCATGCAAAATAAAAAGCAGTGCTACCAAATTTATTAGTAGCACTGCGAGGCTTGTCATTCAACTTTTACTACAAACATGCCATTCACAATATCAGGAATAAGTAACGTTGTATTAGCACTGTTGCCATTGCCAGATACCGGTTTAGCCCCATCTGACAAAATAGCCAGCCGCCATACTAATGTATTGTTGAACCATAATTCACCGCAAGTAGCGCCTTCTTGCCTAACAATCGCAAGATTAAAATTAATATCAGCCGCCAACACCGATGAGGGATAGAGCATAATTAGTATTGATAACAGTAAGGAACCTACTACTTTCCGTATTACTTTCTGCATAATTCGCCCTCCAACTAGCGTCAGTATCAATCATTTATAATATGTGCCGTTGACTAGCTTTTATGCAGGTTATTTCCGGGTTTTAAACTTGTACCGTTATGATGGTGGCCGTTGCATAGGCCGCCATACCCTCGCCTTGTCCAGCAAACCCTAACCCTTCGGTAGTAGTGGCCTTAACATTAACTTGTCCAATAGCAACACCCAAAGCCTCTGCAATATTAGCATTCATTTGCGTTATATAAGCAGCCAATTTTGGTTTTTGCGCTACAATGGTCGCATCAATATTATTGGCAATATACCCATTTCTACTCAATATTTCGCGCACCTCACCTAAAAGCTTCAAACTGGAAATCCCTTTATATCGTCCATCAGTATCAGGAAAGTGCCGGCCAATATCACCTAATGCCGCTGCGCCTAACAGCGCATCTTTTATTGCATGCAACAGCACATCAGCGTCAGAATGACCCTCAAGGCCCAACGTATGAGGGATCTCTACTCCTCCAAGAATTAGTTTACGTTC
>JAGGAA010000318.1 GCA_017889675.1 Bacillota bacterium
CAATGACGATAGGGGCAGTCATTCAAGGTATATATACGAAGCAATCTCAGTTTACTGCCCTTATTTTGATTGACGCACTACATCAATCACAGTACCGTCGCGATATTCGACAACGGCAACAATTTTTTCGCCAGTAGTAATACTTTCAGGTACACCAGCCATTTTTTCAGCCAGTATTTTAAGTTCTTCTACCGTTTTTAACGGCAAGCCTGCCGCTTTAAATTTTTCATATAGATCAGTACGGTTCGGATTAACGGCTACACCGCGTTCGGTAACCAACACATCGATGGTCTCACCAGGAGTAGTGGCCGTTAATACTTGACCCTTGATAATTGGCAGACGACCGCGCAATAAATTTGCAACAATAATGGTCATCTTGGCACCAGCAGCCGCATCACTGTGTCCGCCTGAGCCGCCCATTACAACACCATCTGAGCCTGTGACTACATTTACATTAAAATCCGTATCAATCTCAGTAGCTCCAAGCACTACTACATCCAGCTTATTTACAGCAGCCCCCATGTTAAATGGACTGGCATAAAAATCAGCGCTTACTTCCAAATGTTTAGGATTGGATGCTATAGACCTCACAGCATCAAGATCAAAACCCTGTACATCAATCAGTTTTCTAAAGAGCCCAGCTTCCAGCATTTCTACCATATAGCCGGTTATACCGCCTAAGGCAAAACTACCTGTAACGCCAGCCTCTTCCATCATCTGACGAACATAATAAGCAGCAGCCAGTGACGCACCGCCAGCTCCGGTTTGGAAGGAAAAATCATCTTTAATCAAACCAGCAGCTTTAATTACTTTGGCAGTTGTTTCCGCAATTTTGAGACAGCCAGCACTAGGTTGACAACCCCATCACCATTTCGTAAATGATGATGAAAAGAGAGTGTCATGCCATCTTTTATGGGAATTTGTTTAAACACTGTTTCAATATCTTCTACCAGTTTTTGCTCACTAGGCAAAGCCCGTTTAACCTTTGGCGCCTGGCGCGGCATATCAGGCAGTGTGGCAAAAGCACCGGCAAAAGGCCGTACCTTACCATATCCTTCAATAGATTCCGGTAGGTCACGACCAATAGCATTCGTTAACTGATTCATATTAAGCCTCCTCTGCCAGGCCCAATAAACGGGCCAGATACAATATAAGTTCCGCCCTGGCAACAATAGGAGCATCTACCATCTTGCCGTCAAGCGAAGCTACACCTGCACCTTCGGCTTCAGCCTTGCGGATAGCTTTTATTATCCGTTCAGCCCAATTAATATCTTGCACTGTTGGGTTAAATACTTTATGGATATCATCTATTTGTCGTGGATTAATGGATAGCTTACCTTTAAAACCAAGTTGTTTAGCAAGCTGAGTGTCTGCTACAAGTCCCTCAATGTCATTAACATCAGTAAACGGGGTATCAATCGACTGAATTCCGACAGCAGCAGCACTATTCACCACAATTGTTCTGGCAGTAAATATTTCTGTACCTTCCTTAGTACGTTTGGCCCCTAATGACGCCGTATAGTCTTCCGCACCAAAAGCCAATGCAACTACCCGCTTGTCGGCCTTAGCAATGCGATAAGCTTCAGCAATTCCCCGTGGAGTTTCTAAAAGAGCAATGAGTTTCACCTGTGCTTGCCCTGGTTTTTCGGCAACGGCCACTAAGCGAGCTACTTCTTGTATATCTTCTGAACTTTCAACCTTAGGTACCAAGATGGCATCTGGACAACAAGGCACAATGGCCGGGATGTCTATACGTGCAAACGTATCTAGCGGATTAATCCGTACTACCTTTTCACTAGTACCATAGTCAACAGTTTTCAAAGACTGGGCTACTAATAGGCGGGCAGCATCTTTTTCCTGAGGAGCGACAGCATCTTCCAAGTCAAGAATAATGGCATCGGCCCCGAAAACACCACCGTTTTGCAGCATGCCAGGATTATTACCAGGCATAAAAAGCATAGTTCGGCGCAAATCCATTATATCAACTCCTTTTGGAGAATGACGCCCGTCCGGGCAAGGGCAGTTAATGTACGAGCCTGAATAGTACAATCAAGCGCTCCCCGGTCAACTGCTTTAATATATATATCAGTAACGTTTTGTTCTGCAACAACAGCCGCAATTGTTTGCTTAATCGCCGGGCCGTACTGAGCCAATACAATACTTTCAAGATCAATAATGACACCGCTGCCTTGAGCACCTGGTGCCATCGTTATCATAATATCGTTAGATTCAAGAGTACCGGCTTGCGCCGGTTTTAGTTCATTCATAGTAACCTCCTTAAGAAAAACAAGACTGATTAAAAGCTATAACAGCAATCAGTCTTTATGCATTAATGGTATGCAAAAGCATAAATCCATCAAGCGTATTGGACGCAGGACCAACAAGACCAATTATTAGATATGTCCGAGTCTTAGGATCAAATTTATATTCAGGCACAAGGCGAAAGTTTTCAATTTCATCAGTATTGCGCACATGAGTGCGCGGACCAGAACACATCCAAGTCATCTCGCCAATTTTAATATGCCCTTCATCACAATAGCTAATGTTAACACTTTCGTCAATCAGTCGTTTCACCTTACGTTCTACTTCTGATAACGGTACTGACAATTCCAGTGGATATTCCAGTACAAAGCCGTGGTGAACGTCACGATGACGAAACTCCAAGATAGCGCCATATTCTTTAACTAAGATACGGTTAGTAAGGTCTTCTGCCGTATGGGCCATTTTTCGGTACTGCAACGTTTTTACTACAACATCACGTAGTTCCTGCGGCACAGGACCAAATATCGTAGGACGCACAACAATAACCTCGCCACCAACGCCGATGAGTACATCGGCGTTGGTTTTGAGTACAGGGTACAAAAGGTCAAAATGTTCCACAATAACCCGTTTATCATGCTCCAGCGCTTGTTGGACGGCTTCCGCCAAAACATGCATTTGTGTAAATGCCAGTTCAAACCGGATATCTACATGATAGGTATGGCTAGAAAAGAAGCCTCTGTCAATATTCTTTAAGAGCGGCAGCGGCCGGATATTGACACCATCATCATCGTTGGTGAGTTCCAAACCAGGGAACATACCTTTGACCAGCGAAGACTTACCGGCCCCGGCATCACCAATGACACCAATTAGCCGATCAAGCGGCGATAAATAGCGTTCGCTTATTTGCTGCCCTAAAATATACATCCGGTTGCGCCCGCGCGGCGCGAAATAACTGGAATACATGAGTTGGTCGCCAAGACCCAGAGTAACTGTGGACTTCATTTAACAAATACCCCCAATTCTTACATTACTTCCGTGATTTTCTCACTGCAAGAATACGTTGCATTTCATTATAAACAATCATATAGCCTTCATCTACGCC
>JAGGAA010000319.1 GCA_017889675.1 Bacillota bacterium
ATTGTGGATCAGAGTGAGGCACTTCAGCATATCGACTTTAACACTCTAGGACTATTGATTGGTATGATGATCATTGTCGCTATTACCGGGAAAACAGGGATATTTGAATATTTGGCTATTGCTGCTGCGAAAAAAGCCAAGGGTGATCCTTTGAGGATTCTCATATTTTTGGGACTTATCACGGCAGTATCTTCTGCTTTTCTGGATAATGTAACAACCGTCCTTTTAATGGTACCTGTGACCTTCAGCATAACTCGGCAGCTTAATGTTAACCCTGAACCCTATCTTATAACGCAAATTATTACTTCAAATATAGGCGGTACAGCTACTCTAATCGGCGATCCACCGAACATAATGATTGGTAGTGCCGTTAAAGAACTCAGTTTCATGGATTTTATCAGTAATTTGGCTTTTGTTTCGGCGATTATTCTGGTAGTAACGTTAATTATTTTGGCGTGGATTTATCGTAACTCTGTAAAAACTACCGAAGTCTCGAAACAAGCACTGATGAAACTGGATGAACGACAGGTAATAACAGATACTACCTTATTGCGTAAATGCCTGGCAGTGTTGTCTTTGACTATTTTAGGCTTTTTTCTTCATCAATTATTTCATCTTGAATCGGCCACGGTAGCTCTAGTTGGTGCTTTTATTCTCCTTTTACTAACAACTGAATCAGACCATGACCTGGAGCATGCCTTCAACCGGGTCGAGTGGACCACGATTTTCTTTTTCGTAGGACTCTTTGTGTTGGTGTCTGGCTTGATTGAGACAGGTGTTATTTCCGCCCTTGCCAGTCAAGCTATGATTCTAACCCAAGGAGATGTTGCGGCAAGTTCTATGTTTGTCCTGTGGCTTAGTGCTTTTGCCTCAGGCTTTATCGACAATATCCCCTTTGTAGCCACCATGATCCCCATGATTCAGGATATGGGCAACTTAGGTATTGATAACCTGGAACCACTGTGGTGGAGTTTGGCGCTAGGAGCCTGCCTGGGTGGTAATGGCAGTCTCATTGGTGCAAGTGCGAACCTAATTGTCGCTGGGCTGGCAGCTCAGGAGGGGCACCATATATCCTTTATGCGGTTCCTAGTTATAAGCTTTCCACTGATGCTGCTTTCGATTGTGATATCAACAGCATACATTTATCTCCGCTATTTGTAATAGCGGAGATAAATGTATATAAAAAGTTAAGGGTAGAATACTTGAAAAACTAACAATTTTATATTATAATAAAGTTGTATGTAATAAAATTGAAAATCACCAACGGGTATTTTTGGGGTGTGCTACTATATCTTCGTGAACGCTGTGATAACAGGAGGAAAAGAAGATGAGCCATAGTCTGAGACTAGAGGTTGACTTGGATAAAATCAAGTACAACGCCGCTAAAATCGTAGAGCTTTGCCATAGCCACGGGATAGAGGTACTTGGAGTTACCAAGGGATTTACCGCAATTCCGCAAATTGTTACTGCAATCCTCGAAGGTGGCGTTGATGGGTTGGCTGACGCCAGAATGGAAAATATTTGGGGCAGATTGCTAAAAAAATCGGGGTAGAGCATCAAGTTATTTTGATGGTTGACGTGGGTGACCTGCGTGAAGGCATTATGATTGAGAATGTCCTGGATACTGTCCGCAAGGTAGTAGGTATGGAAGGGATAAGGCTAGTGGGGCTGGGAACTAATATGGGCTGTTTTGGTGGTGTTTTGCCAGAGTACCGTAATCTTAACGTTTTGGTGAAGCTTGGTAAAATGATTGAGACCAAACTAGGTGTAACCATGAAGAAATTCAAACCATCGGTTCCTATTGGCAACATTGGCCGGGATGCTTTTGGGAATATTCCGGAATTCGCAGATGTGGGTATAAGAAATAAGGCTATTGTCGCTTTAGGCAAACAGGATGCGTATATTGAAGGTCTTATTCCTGTGGACAAGGAAGTAACAATATTAGGAGCGAGCAGCGATCATACGATTTTGGATATCACTGATATAACAAGAAAAATACGGGTTGGTGACGAACTGGCATTTCATGTTACGTATTCAGGGTTACTTTCGGTGAGTCAATCTAGATATGTAAAAAAGGTGTTCAGAAAGGATAATGTATGGTTGAATTAATCACTGTAGTAGAACCAAAACTGCTTAAGCGTCTCATCGAATTAGAGCAAGAAGCTTTTGGCTATGGAGGAATGAACGAGTGGCATCTTGTACCTATTATCCGTCACGGCAGAGTGTTTGTTATTAAGGAAAATGATATTGTGGTCGGGGAAGTTCAATATATGCTGGATTGGGATAACCCGGGGCTGGCTTATATAATTGGGGTTTCGGTGTCTGGACAGGTTCGCGGCAGAGGAATAGGAACAAAATTGCTTGCTACGAGTATCCAAAAGCTATTTGAGGCTACGATTACCACAGTTGAACTTACGGTAGAGGCCGACAACGTAGCGGCAGTTAAGGTGTATAGAGAAAAGCTGGGATTTGAAGTAACGGAGTTTAGACAAAACGAGTATGGGCCAGGACAAGACCGGTTGGTTATGGTGCTCACTAGGGACAAGTTTACAGGGAACTAGAATAAGATAAACTAAAGATGGTATCTGACTAGACAAACAACTTTATTTATAAAATAAAGTTGTTTTAAAAGGAAAGGGAAATAATTTATGCTGTGGAGTCATAGGTGTTTAGATAGTTATCTGGCAGGAATAATGTTTGTGAACATAGTATTAACAGTAGTATTTAAGTTTGGAGGATGCTAGATGAAGGGGCAGGTCCCGATTTTTCGCGCTATTGCACTTGATATAGCGCAGCGAATTATTAACAGTGAGTTTGGGGAAGGCAGTAAAATTTCAGGGCGGACGTTACTTGCCGGTCACTATAATGTGTCACCGGAAACCATTAGGAAGGCTATATCGTTATTGAAAGATGAGGGGGTTGTCGATGTCTCGCAAGGCAAAGAAGTAACTATCCTCTCAGTAGAAAAGTCATATGATTTTATCGAGCATTACAAAAGCGCGGAGTCCGTTTATTCACTGCGGCAGGAAATCGAAATTCTCTTACGGGAAAAGCGTGATCTTGATGAAAAACTCGAGGCAGTACTTACGGAAATAATCAATTATTCCGATCGGCTGAGAAACCTCACGCCCTATAATCCGGTGGAAATTGCAGTAACAGCCGATGCCCATATCGCAGGCCAGACCATCAGTCAACTACGATTATGGCAGCATACAGGCGCCACAGTGGTAGCCATTCGACGCGGCACGGAAATTATTATATCACCAGGTCCCAATGCCGCAATTAAAGCCTATGACAAGATTGTTGTGGTAGGTGATAGTGGTATATATCAGCGTACATTGGAGTATTTTAATAGAACGACGGTTTAGTAGTGTAAAGAAAAATAGACCACCAGGTCAAGCAGTACCTGGCGGTCTATTTTTCTTTTATTTCTTTAGCCGGGCATTGATAATCCGGGCAGCATGCACGCCGCTGGCGCTGGCTTGTGACAAGCCGCGGGTGATACCGGCACCATCGCCAATGGCAAACATGTTCTCAATCTCAGTTTCCAGTTCGCCGGTGAGTTTAAGGCGTGAGCTGTAGAACTTGACTTCAACTCCATAGAGCAGTGTGTCGTCATTGGTCATGCCAGGAGCAATTTTATTGAGGGCATAAATCATCTCAATGATATTGTCGAGATGGCGTTTGGGCAATACTAAGCTCAAATCGCCGGGGGTGGCTTTGAGGGTAGGCTTGATAAAGCTTTGGGCCAGACGGTGTTCATTGGTGCGGCGGCCTTTTAGCAGATCACCGAAACGCTGCACCAGTACACCGCCGCCAAGCATGTTGGAGAAGGACGCAATGCGTTTGCCATATTGGTGGGGTTCGGTGAACGGCTCAGTAAACGTATTACTTACCAACAACGCGAAATTGGTATTTTTGCTATGCAGCTTTTCGTCCCGGTAACTGTGGCCGTTTACAGTAACAATGCCGTCCGTGTTCTCGGCAACAACATAGCCTTTAGGGTTCATGCAGAAGGTCCGTACCAAGTCGCCATATTGTTTGGTACGGTATACAAGTTTGGCTTCATATACTTCATCGGTTATGTGTTGGAATACCTCAGCTGGGATTTCTACCCGCACGCCAACATCCACCTGATTATTGGTTAGTGAAAGACCAAGGTCGCGGCATTGGTGAGAAAACCATTCAGAACCGGCGCGTCCAGGCGCAGCTATCAGATAATCGCATTCCATGGCTCCGTCTTTGGCTGTTTCCAGGATAAAGGTGTTGTCTTGTTTTTTTATGGAATTTACCGTTACGCCGAACAGCATAGTGATCTTTTTTTGCAGA
>JAGGAA010000320.1 GCA_017889675.1 Bacillota bacterium
TGATGCAAAAACTGCGTAATTTGTTTGGCCTGCCGGTGCTCATTACCGGAACTGGTGCGCAGATTGGTGAGGTAAAAGAAGTAATTCTTGACTTAGAGCAGGCTGCTGTTCGTGGTATTGTTCTCGCTGGTGCTAATTGGTTTACTAATGATCAAGGCGTTGTGTTTGCAGATGTATTTAGGATTGGCAGAGATGCCCTAATGCTTCGATCCACATATGCTGTGCAAGAGTTAACACCGGCTATGATGCCGGGGACTGTTTATTATCTGTGTGATTTGCTCGACAAGCAGATTTATACTGATACAGGGGTGAGCTTTGGCATATTGGTTGACGCTCTTTATGATAGTACTACCGGTGAGATAAAGGCTTATGAGATTTCTGACGGTCTTATTACTGATTTGCTGTATGGCCGCAAAATTATGCCGCTGCCGCAAGCGCAAGTTATTGGTCAGGAGCGATTAATAATTCCAGATACTATGACCAATCTTCTTATACCTGAATCAAAAGAGGTGTGAGGTGTAGTTTATGACAACTTGTCCTATATGCGGGCAACGGGCTATAGGTAAAGTCGGTGCCGACCAGTACTACTGCTGGGATTGTTGTGTAGAGTTTATGGTACGGAATCAGGATTTAAAAGTCTTTAATGTTGAGGCTGATGGTACGTTGACTCTATATGATGACATAGCGCAGGGTACTGTTAATTTAGAGGTACAAAAGGGGTGATATGATGCGCAACAAGTTTTGGCAAGGATTGTTTTTTGGTGGCCTTGTAGGAACAGCACTAGGCGCCATCATAGTTCCCATGGCTAAACCACAAAAAAAGCCACTGTTTGAATGTAGTGCTGACACAGTTGCCGATACCACCCGAGATTTAATGCGGGGCGCACGTCGAGCGCGCAAGCGGTTGATGAAAAAGCTGGATTAGTGTCCGGTACTAGGGGGGGCCGCTGGTCTCCCTTTTCTTATTGACAAGGAGAAAGTATGCATTTTACGAAAAGACATGGTAGGTTTACAATTATTTTTCTATTTGCATTTATAACGCTTTATTTTCTCTGGCTTGTCCGTAGTGGCTTGTACCCATTCATTATCGCTTTGCTACTAGCTTATTTGCTTAATCCGGCAGTCTGTTATCTTGAAAAAAAAGGCTTAGGAAGAGCTGTAGCTATTCTACTGTTATATGTAATTTTATTTACTATTATTATTATTGGCGGAATTCGTCTTGTGCCTATTTTTGTTAGAGATTTAGAGAGTTTTGCCAAGGAACTGCCACATATTTTAGGAAAAGGTGAAGAATTATTTTATCTTATTCAGAGCCACTATCAAAATTCAGTTTTACCTTACTCAATTCGAGTGGCTATTGATAATACAGTAGTATCTTTGCAACAAGCAGGGCAGTCTTTTGCCAGTGACTTAGCAGACGGCATAATGGGGCTTATTACCCATTTTATTGGCTTTGCCATTACTCCGATATTGGCCTTTTATTTTTTGCATGACTGGCAAGCTATCAAAGAAGGCTTGCTCTTGTTGGTTCCAGGCCGATTACGACAGGAGTTTACCTTGACGATTAAAGATATTGATAAAGTGTTTAGTGGAGTAATTAGAGGTCAAATTACGGTTGCTATCATTGTCGGTGTGTTGGTCAGTTCAGGCTTATATTTTTTTAATGTCCCGTTTGCCTTATTGATAGGCATAACTGCAGGCTTGCTTGACATTATTCCCTACTTTGGTGCATTTATTGGCGCTGCTCCGGCGATAACTTTAGCACTTTTGGAGTCACCATTACTTGCTGTGAAAGTGGCGTTGCTATTTTTTGTAATTCATCAGTTAGAAGGAAGCATAATTGGTCCCAAAATTCTCGGCGAGAACGTAGGTCTTCACCCGCTTACTGTTATTTTCTGTTTGTTTGCTGGTGGCGAGTTATTTGGAATTATAGGTATGCTGCTAGGTGTACCAGTGGCGGCAGTGGGAAAAGTAGTAGTAAAACACAGTATTAGACTTTTATTATAGTAATCTCTTCACACCAAATATTGACACTAAATCTTAAATTGTAGTATAATTCCACCAGAATAATGGATTACTTTTATACATTGGAGCTGATTAATTTGAAACAATTGACCGGAAACGAATTAAGAAAACTGTTTCTGGATTTTTTTGCGAGTAAAGATCATTTAATTCAACCAAGTTCTTCGCTTATTCCTGAGAACGATCCGACCTTGCTGCTCATTGGCGCTGGTATGGCTCCGTTTAAACCCTTTTTTACCGGCAAAATGAAACCGCCCCATCCGCGTATTACTACCAGTCAAAAATGTGTTCGCACTGGTGATATTGAGAATGTCGGTCGGACAGCACGCCATCATACTTTTTTTGAGATGCTGGGTAATTTCTCCTTTGGTGATTATTTCAAAAAAGATGCTATTGCCTGGGCTTGGGAATTTTTGACCGAGTATCTGGAGCTGCCGAAGGATAAACTCTGGATTACTATCTATACGAATGATGACGAAGCCTTTGATATCTGGCATAACGATATCAAAGTTCCAGCTGACCGGATTATTAGAATGGAAGAAAACTTCTGGGAAATTGGTCCCGGACCCTGTGGCCCCTGTTCAGAAATCCATATCGATTTAGGGGAAGAACGCGGTTGCGGTAAGCCCGATTGTGCCGTAGGCTGTAACTGTGACCGGTATTTAGAGATTTGGAACTTGGTATTCACTCAATTTGACCGAGACGAGGCTGGAAATTATACTCCGCTTGCCAAGAAAAATATTGATACTGGTGCCGGTCTTGAACGTATTGCTTCTGTTTTGCAAAACAAG
>JAGGAA010000059.1 GCA_017889675.1 Bacillota bacterium
CCAGGAGCCAGTAGCCAGAGAGTAACGATCAACATAAGAACACCAATAACTTGTAAACCTCGTATCATTTTCTACTCATCTCAATTTCTGTTTGGTGAAAACCTACTGACTGGGCTATTTCTCCCAGCTTACGCAACCGGTGATTGATGCCGGACTTGCCGATCCGTCCTTCCAAGACCTCTACCAATTCAGACAAAGTGGCCTCTGGGTAGGCCAATCGCGCCTCGGCCACCTCCCGCAGCGGCGGCGTCAGCTTATCAAGCCCCACTGCCTCGGCAATGACCCGAATACTCTCAGCCTGCCGTACAGCAGCGTTTACGGTTTTTTGCAGATTCGCCGTCTCACAGTTAACCAGTCGGTTAACCTGATTGCGCATATCTTTAACAACTCGTACATTCTCAAAAGTCAACAAAGCACTATGGGCGCCAATAATTTGGAGAAAAGCAGTAATGGCATTACCGTCCTTCAAATAAACAATATAATCATCTTTACGGTCAGTCATGCGCCCTGGCAAGTCAAGGGTTTTCATGACTCGCACCAGCGATTTTGCCAATTCAACATTACCTGTGACCAATTCCAAATGATAGGAGCCCTCAGGGCGGTTGACTGAGCCAGCACCCAAAAACGCCCCTCTGAGATAGGCCCGACGACAGCAGACTTTGCGAAGAATCGCTCGATCTGAGTGGACATTAAGACTACCATCCCGCATAATGCCTAAGGCCGCCAGGAGTTCATTAACCCCCGGTGACGGTATTACCCGTACATGATAGGTATTATTTTTTTTAAGCCGCCGCCCTCTGGTTACAACCACTTCGGTTTTAATATTCGCGTATCCTTTGATTAAACCAAGTGCCTTCCGGGTAACGGCAGCATTCTCGCTGCTAAAATTGATCCCCAGATTGGCATTGCCCCCAATAGACATCGCGCCCCCCATCCGGATGAGCGCTGCCAGTTCGGCAGCATCACAACAGCTGCGCTCGCCGATTACGCGAGCCAGCTCATTTTTTACTTCAGTTGAAAATGACAAGGGCCTCAGTCCTTCGGTTAATCTTTTAGTTTTTTGATACTTTCCGCCATAATATAATAGTCTAACAAGCGCATCCGGTCAGAGTTAAGCTTCAAATCATACACCACAGACATAAGGGTGCGCGACAGCTTCGCCGGATCATGACGCACCAAATTTGTTTCGCTAATAAGGTTAGCTCTAACTACTTTAATTCCCAATGCCTCAATGGCCGCGATGTCCGGCATTACCGGGTAGGCCCCCTGTTCAGCATAGACTTCCCGTAATTCGGGCGCTACCTCCTGCACATTAACAACCGCAATATCAATTATGTCCGGACCGGCATGGTCAATAATAGCTTTTATGTGGTCATACGCGCTATACCCATCGGTTTCACCAGGCTGAGTCATAACATTACAAATATATATTTTAACGGCATCACTATCTCTTACAACCTCAGCAATACCCTTAACCAATAAATTAGGGATAACACTGGTGTAGAGACTGCCTGGTCCCAGGATACAGGCATCGGCATCACGGATGGCCTCTACCGCGCCTTTTAGCGGCATAACATCTTTTGGCTCAATATATACCTGTTTAATCGTTTTGCCTGACAGTGGAATCTTGGATTCTCCCTCAACAATGGTACCATCAGTCATTTCAGCTACCAGTAATACTCGTTCAGTCGAAGAAGGCAGCACCTTCCCCCGTACAGCCAATACTTTACTCGACTCTTTAAGTGCTTGCTCAACATCACCAACAATTTCTGTCATAGCTGCAATAAACAGATTACCAAAGTTATGACCAGCTAACTCCCCGGTGCCACCAAACCGGTGTTGAAACAGCTTTTCCATGAGTGGCTCGGTATCAGCAAGTGCCACCAGACAGTTGCGCAAATCACCTGGCGGAATAATCCCCAGATCCTCGCGTAATCGCCCGGATGACCCGCCATCATCGGCTACTGTAACCACTGCCGTAAGATTACTGCTAATGCTTTTTATTCCTCGTAACAAGACCGACAAGCCGGTACCTCCGCCAATAACAGTAATAGCCGGACCGCGGTTGAGCTTACGTTTTTCAAAAATAATCTCCACAAGCTTATCTGAGCCCTCAGGCACCAGGACACTAATAACAGACCTTATAATCTGCCGCGTTGCTGCCATCATAATACTAAGACCAAGTACAATAATGGCAGTGCCGGCAATAGTAGTCACAGCATAATAATATTTACCTGTCGTCAGATAAAACAACCGGAAGATAGCTTCTTCCACTACCCCAATATATTTATAATTAAACACAATCGCCAAGCCTAAACTGGCACAAATAACCCCTGCGGAAAACAACAGCAGCCAGCGTTTAAACTTCATGCCCGGATATAGCCATTTTAAAAAATGCATGCTTCCACCCCCGAGCAGGTGATAAACGCCCATCTGCTTCGTTGCTCTTGCGGGCGCTCCCTCCGACGTACTTCCCAGTACGACTGCGGTCTCGTCCTCATCGCGCCTCGCAGTTGGACATTTCTACCCTGCTCTGAACTTGTAGTATTTCCGTTATTCAGATGGGCATTTAGAACCTGCCGCCCTCGCTTATTCAATGACATTGTGTTTAATATCCCGATGCTCAACATTGACCTTAAACCCCTTGCCTTTGAGATATTCGAACAGCTTCTCAGCAATAAACACCGAGCGATGCAAACCGCCTGTACAGCCAATGGCAATAATCAGCTGGCTTTTTCCTTCTTTGATATAGTGTGGAACAAGAAAATCAACCATACCTGACATTTTTTCCATAAACTGTTGAGTAACAGGCCATTTCCAGATATAGTCACCCACCAAGGCCTCACGTCCGCTTTTGCGCCGCAAAGACTCGACATAAAAGGGATTGGGTAAAAACCGCACGTCCATTACCATATCGGCATCTAGCGGCATACCATGCTTAAAACCAAAAGACACAACCGTAACTGTCATACGCTCATGCTCGTGCTCC
This sequence comes from Bacillota bacterium, assembly GCA_017889675.1. Taxonomy (GTDB): domain Bacteria; phylum Bacillota; class Negativicutes; order Sporomusales; family Sporomusaceae; genus Sporomusa. The sequence continues at coordinate 2,990 of JAGGAA010000059.1, forward strand.
TTGGCAAACAGTGCCGTAATCTTGCCGCGAAGCTCAGCGGTAGAGAGCCCTGAGGTGTCAATAATATGTGTAGCCCGTCCCCTGATTTGCTCCAGACGGTCCCGCTCTCGGTTGATACCTTCACTGATCCGTCCATGGGGGGCCATGGGATGACGGCGGCGAGTTTCCTTATAGCGGCGGATGATCGTTGCATCCGAAGCTTCCAGGAATAATATCTCATAAAGTAAACCTTGCTTCTCCATCCCCTCCAGCACCTGCACCAGTGTGTCGAAAAAATCACCACCGCGAATATCTACTACCAGCGCAATTTTGGTAACCTTGCCCCCAGACTGCGCACATAGTTCAGCAAATTTAGGAATTAGCATAGGCGGTAGATTATCTACACAAAAATAACCCAGGTCTTCCATAGCGCGTACCACCTGAGATTTACCAGCCCCGGACATACCGGTAATAATCACCAATCGAAAGTCATCTATCATCCTGTACACCTCTATTTTGATCGCCTTAACTCAATACATATTTCTCGATGGCTTCTGCCACTCCATCAGCATCATTAGCCAGAGTTTCCGCACAGGCAGCCGCCTTAACAGCGTCACTAGCATTACCCATAGCAACCCCCCAGCCAGCATATGTAATCATATCCAAATCATTGCCACTATCGCCAAGCGCCATAACCTCTTCCTGTTTAATATGCAGCTTATCTGCTAAATAAGCCAAAGCACGCCCCTTATTAGCCAGCGGATGGGTGATTTCCAGAAAGGTCGGTTTGGATATTGATACTGTCAGCTTATTGTCAAACCGTGTTTTCATGATGTTATAGGCTTCTTTAATATTTTCTGCGGTCGACATGGCCAACATTTTGGTCGGTAGTTGCTCTGCGGCATATAGTCTGTCACCAATAGCATTGGCTGGTGCTCCTGAAAAGCGCTCATAGTATAACGCGTGTTCATCCAGTTCTTTTACATACAATTTATCGTTCATATAGGTCTGAATGTACCAATCCCGTTCCCGGCATAATTCCAGCACTTCCAGCGCAAGCTCTCTTTCAACAGGCTGGTGCAGCAATGTTTCTCCTGACAAGCAAGACTTGATTAAAGCCCCGTTATAGGTAATAAGCGGTACGTCAAGTTTAAGCTGCTTAGCATATACCAAAGCTGAACAATACATCCGCCCTGTGGCAATTGTCACAGTTACGCCCCTCGCTACAGCCTGCCGGATGGCCTCGCAAGCCCTTGGCGAAACAGCTAATTTGCTATCTAATAAAGTATCATCTAAATCTATTGCAATAAGTTTTATTGTCATAGTATCTCCTCTTTGGTAATATCCTGCAATTTATCGATCCTGTATTATTTTGGACAAAGTAAAGCTACATAGCGTCATCAGCAATATACCGGTGAACGATGCCATCACGCTGGAAATTTGAAACCCGGGTAGCGCTTTAACAACCATCAACGGTGTAAAAATATTGGCCATGAAGGTAATGCTGCCCAAAGTCAAGAAATTGAATGGCAAAGCAGCTAGCATCAATAGCGGTCTAATGGTGGCATTTGCCAACCCGACAATCACCCCACCGAGCAGTGTCCCGCCCAAGGTGTCGACAAATACTCCTGGCAATTCAACCACCAGCATAATTAGAATCACCGCATTTATAATAATCCGCAATAAAAAACCTGTCACTGCTTATATCCCTCCTGCCGCTAGTGAACTCGCCGAGCTGAACATCGAATCCTCTATATTATATCCAACAAACAAAATTCCGGCAATCTATTGTTGCTGCGTCTCTAAAAGCAGCAGCGCCTTCTTCATATCCAGCCCACCACCAAAACCAGTCAGGCTGCCGCTCGCCCCTATAACCCGGTGACAAGGCACAACCAGCGGTGTGCGATTGCTATGCATAGCCCCGCCAACAGCCCTGGCAGCCTTAGGGCTGCCAACTGCCTGGGCCACTGTCTGGTAGCTGACAGTGGCCCCGTAGGGAATAGCAGCTGTGTAAGTAAGCACAGCTTTCTGAAATAAGCTGTAAAACCGCCAATCAACAGGCACGCCAAAAGCAACAGGGAATCCCTGGAAATATAAGCGTAATTCCTCAGCAAGCTGTTCAGACCACAGACAAGCCTCTTGATCTGCTGTCAAAACACTAATCTTTTTAGCATGAATATCGGCAAAAGCCGCGTTCTCTTCCGGTCGCGGAAAACCAAGTTCCCACAACCCCATATCAGACCATACGGCTGCCACCTGACCCCAGCTAGTCATAATTACATTGTAATACAGCGCTGACGGTTCTACCATAAAATCTCTACCGGTACGTCGCTTACCTGAGCGGTACCAGTCAGTGTCATCGCGGCGCTCAGCTCTGCTTTGTATTTATTTAAAACAAATTCTACTCCTTCATTGCTGCCGCCTACAGCAGCAATGGCCAGTGGCCGACCAAGCAGCACGGCATCAGCTCCTAGTGCCAGCATCTTAAGAACATCAGCCCCACTACGAATGCCGCCATCCACCAATACTGTCATTTTACCTTTTACTGCCTCCGCAATATAGGGCAATACCTCTGCTGTACCAGGAGTATGGTCAAGTGCCCGCCCGCCATGATTAGAAACAACAATGGCGTCTACCCCAGCCTGCCAGCAAGACTCCGCCTCATCAGGAGTCATAATACCTTTGACAATAAAGGGAATGGTTGTATGATTTTTGATATACTCAAGTTCCTGGATAGTTTTAGGGCCTACCGGCTGTCCTGCATTGGTCATATTGATAAGGGCCGCCGCATCAATATCCATCCCAAACGCCGGGCAGCCTGCAGCAGCCGCTTGTTTGGCCAATTCCACTACCTTTTCAGTTTCTCTCGGTTTCATTATAGGTATACCCCAGCCTGCTTGTTTAGCAATAGCAGCCATACCAGAGTCAAACACTAGCGGATTAGGACCATCACCAGTCATAGCAATGCTGCCAGCCTGACGACAACCGCCAACAACGGCCTGCGTATATTCTTCTTCTGTCATAGCACCATTCATATTAAGAACAATCCCGCCAATGGCGGCGCCAATAACCGGCATTGCCAAATCTACACCGAATATCCTGTAGGACAAATCGGTTTTTTTTACATCATGAATGGTTCGCAAATTCAACCGGCATTCCGCCAAGGCTTGCACATTATGACGAAAAGCAGCTCCTGTCCCTAACCCCCCCATGCCTGGCACCTCGCCCGCACAAGCAATACCGTTACAAACCGGGCAAACCCGGCAAACACCGGCAAACCTTTCTTTGGCTGCCTTTTTAATACTATTTATATCCATATATAAGATCCTCCTGGAATTAGATGTTCATACTTTGTTGAAATTCTTTTTTATCCGGCAAATTCCTGCTGCTTAGCTACTAACAAGTATAAAATTCATCATATTGATTAAATTAGAGATATATTGAATTTCATATAAAAAAACAGTTACATTTAGGAGGTTACACTATGACGGTAATGGACAAAATAAACTCCCAAACTCGTACCATCATGAATGCAATCTTGGATAAAGAACCGTTAAATTACATTGAAGCGGCCGGATTATATGGTATTGTTGCCCAAGGGCGTTTCAATGTCGCGCTCCTGCAAGTCATGTACAATCACGCCCATGATCCTGAACTCAAAGTTCTCATAAAAGAAGCCATTAACCACCACACAGAAATGACCATGGAAGAAGCAGAAGATAAGCTCTTTGAAAGCGACGGCCATACACCAGCCTTCCAGTTTGTCAAACGCAACCTGCATGACTCACCTGTTAACATCCCTGATGATGCCCGGATGTCTGATCAAGAAATAGCCATTGCTGTTGGTACAATGGCCAAAGCTGCTCAGACGGCACTGCTGACCGGTCTTCACGGTTCTTACCAATTGGACGTTGCCCTTATGTATCGAAAGGCCCTGGACCATGGGCTGGATTTTGATTACCGTCTGCTGCAACTCATGCTTGATCGCGGCTGGTTGCCACATCTCAATAAGATTTCTCATTAAAAAAAGTCGCGCCCATGCGCGACTTTTTAAATTCCACTTTAGATCTTTTCGAACTGATCCTTGCCTACACCACAGACTGGACATTGCCAGTCTTCAGATACATCTTCAAAGGCTGTTCCCGGCTGAACTCCATGATCCAAATCACCTTGGCTCGGATCATACTCATAACCACACACCATGCACTTGTATTTTCCCAACAAAAATCACTCCTTTTTAATAATCAAAATACTTACCCTGATTTTACTATTTTAGGAATGATAATGCAAATCAATTTGTCCTTATTTTTACAAGACCTTACAAATTTTTATTACGAAAAAAATTATATACAGCCTCCGCTGCAGATAATGTCATACCCTCAACCTTGGCAAGTACTTCCACCTCGGCTGTCTTGATTTTAGCTAAGCTGCCAAAATGATCCCAGAGCGCTTTACGACGTTTGGCGCCAATACCGGGGATATGGTCAAGCACCGAAACCAGATTACGCTTCGAGCGTAATTTACGATGATAGGTGATGGCAAACCGATGAGCCTCGTCACGAATGCGTTGCACCAGATAAAGGGACTGGGAGTGCCGCGGCAAAATCAGC
>JAGGAA010000321.1 GCA_017889675.1 Bacillota bacterium
GTTTGAGCGTAGCGAGTTTACGGATTTTAGGAATATCGTCCGGCTTTTCAGCTTTTGGAGGCTTAGGGCCTAGACCTTTTGTTACTTTTGGGGCAATGCAATCAACACGCGTGTCGCAATAATTTTAATTAAAATTAACAAATTGATAATATGTTAGTTAAAGAATTATGTCATAATAAAAAATAATGGTGTCGAATTTGGCACCATTAAGTAGAATTAGGGGGGGATGCAATTAAGGTTAAGCTATAGCCGACGATTATGTCATTATTAAAATAAAAATTCCGGTTGCGAGAAAACTGAAACGGGTATTTTTGATTTGCGGAAGTATGTTGTTCTAAATGTAGGTCACGACATCGGGATAAGCAGAGCTTTATACAAGTCAAAATGGGGGATAGTATATGAGTCTACGAATAAAGTTAATGCTATATATATTATTATTAACAAGTATCATGTTGTTAGCCGTTTCCGGTGTAGGATACTTAAATGCAAAAAAACAATTGGCAGATGATATAGATGCTAGGATGAGTGCTATTGTCGATCAGCAGGTGCAACAGCTAGATGCTTGGCTTCTTAGCAAAGCCAAGACGATTGAAGATTTGGCGTTCATTATTAATAATACAACTTCAGGGGATGTGTCGGCAGCTTATTTTACATTAAACCCAAAAGATAAGACTATCTCAGATATTTATATCGGGTTTGCGGCTGACGGGCGGTTCATTCATGGTGAAGGCTCGCCGATGCCACCAGATTTTGACCCTCGTAAAAGGGGCTGGTATACGAGTGCCGTTCAGAAAAACGCAATCGTTTTTAGTGACCCATATATTGATGCAACTACGAAAAAATATTGTGTGAGTCCTGCAATACCGCTTAAGGATGCAAAGGATATTCTTCGCGGGGTAATTGGCGAAGACATTCTTCTGGAAACATTATCTGATATAATAAAAAAGGCCACGTTGGAAGGAAAAGGTTATGCTTTTATCATGGACGCTAAGGGAGTAGTATTAGCTCATCCTGAAGAAAAGCTGCTTTCTTCTAATATTGTTGAAAATGAGCAGCATAAGGATGTTGCTAAGCAGATGTTAAGTAGGGACTCAGGAACGTTACAATATGTTTTTAGCGGTGAAAATAGAATAACTGTTTTTCGAAAAGTACCAAGTACTGGTTGGATTTTAGCTTTTACTGTATTGCAGGATGATGTGTATGCCCCACTTGTATCACTGCGTAATACATATTTGGAAATTGACTTTTTTGCATTGATTATTATGGCTTTTTGTACGATATTATTAGCCCGTAAGATTGTTGCGCCTATTTCAGCGTTGACTGGTAATGCTCGAAAAATGGCAGAAGGTGATTTGACGGTTAAAGCTCGTGTGGAAGGTAAAGATGAAATTGCCGTACTATCGCAAGCTTTTAATCAAATGGGTGATAATCTAAGAAATTTAATACAAGAAACTACAACTATGACAACTTATTTGGCCGAAGCGGCAAAAGATATGAGGCATGCTGCAGAGGAAGCCGGACAAGTATCAGAGCAGATTGCCACGACAATTACCGAGATGGCGCAGGATTCCACTAAGCAAGCTGATATCATAAAAAACAGTGCAGATGTGGTAAATGACATGACTAATTCGGTTAATGTTATTACGAAAAATGTCACAGATTCTAGTTATACGGCAGAACAGGTACGAGAAGCTGTGCAAACGGGTAGCAAAGCTATTGCAAGTCAAGCTGGTTTAATGGAAGATAACCAGCTTGCAGTTGCTAGTGTTAATGTAGCTATTGGTGGTTTATCCGTAAAATCACAACAAATTGGTCAAATTGTTGAGGCAATTACAAGTATTGCTGGACAGACAAATTTGCTTGCACTAAATGCAGCTATTGAAGCAGCCCGTGCTGGCGAACACGGGCGCGGTTTTGCTGTAGTTGCTGAAGAAGTACGTAAACTAGCTGAACAGGCAGGTAACTCTAGTCAGGAGATTGCCAATTTGATTCAAGAGATTCAGGAAAACACAGAAGAGGCAGTTAAAGAAATTTCAGCTAGTGCGGCTATAGCCGGTGAATTGGAAATGTCAGCAAACATAAGTCGTCAATCGTTGGAGAAAATTAATCTGTCGGTTAATGAGTTTGTATCTCAGATTCAGCAGATTTCTGCAGAAGCTCAACGAGTAGATGGTGAGACTGGAAAAGTATCTCAGTCTATTGGTAAGGTTGCTGCTGTTTCGGAAAACAGTGCTGCTGCAACAGAAGAGGTGGCTGCTGCAACGGAAGAACAAACGGCTTCAGTGCAGGCAATTGCTCATGAAGCCCAGAAATTATCAAAACAGGCGGAAGCCTTAAAGCAACTTATTGCTCGCTTTAAAATATAAAATTATAAAAGTTCGCCCCCCTAACTTAGGGGGGCGAACTTTTACACGAATCGTAGATTAAAACGCAGGCATCCAAAGAAAACATGACACGTCCGGTTCTGGAGCCGAGCCGGAGAGGGTGACCTTTTCGGCTTAGGTAGCGGGGGCTGGAACGTGACTTCCGCCTCTACTCGACCCTGCTTCTTTTTGACGAAAAAAATTGTAGTTATGCCGGGGTTGATTTTTTAAATCGCCGAAAAGTCTTTGACCACTTCGATAAAGTCTTTCGCGGCTTTTGACAAATATCTACCTTTATTCCAAGCCAGTCCGGCATGAATGAATAAGGGCTGGGACAACGGGCGGCAGGTAATACGTGCGTGTTTTTGAATTATGGCATCAAATAAGAAGGTTATACCGGCACCTTGTTCTACCAACCTCACAATTGTT
>JAGGAA010000322.1 GCA_017889675.1 Bacillota bacterium
TGAAAATGGGTCGGCAGTAGTCGGCGAGAAGATTGCTATATGTCTTGAAAGGCTGTGCGGTAGCCAAACTGTTGTCGTATGGTCCCAAGGGATGTATGTCAGTCGAGCTAAGACTATCATGGGTTGTGAATTTAACGGGTCGTTAGCAGTTGGGAGATTGCAGGCGGTTCAGTAGCTATCTGTGGTAGTCGAGCAAAGGTCAGTATTGGTTGTGTAATGCTTGTGCGCAGGCGAAAGTTTGCGTATAGGTATGTAATGATCAGTATTGGCTGTAGCGTAAATCATTACGGGTTCCTTTTAAATTTATATGAAAACTAATTGATCTAACAGTCGCCTAAAAATGGCGGTTGTTTTTAGTTTTGGGGTGGTCCCGTGTTTTTGGAGTTTCTGGAAAAGAAAGGTTGCGGGAGCGGTCAAATGGAGGTTAAAATGATCAAGTGGGGGGATGTTGATAAAATCGGAAAAATGGTGATTTCGGCGCAGTATGACAATGCGAAGGGGAGCAGGCTAAAAGACTTGAACTAACTTCGGGCGACCGAAGTTGCAATTAAAAAAATCACTCCCAGCTATGCTTCTATTTTGCCATGCTCCTGGGAGTGATTTTACTTTTGTCGACAATGCAAGGTTAGCGGGGACATCATGGAAACTAAAGATACAGAGAGTTATCCGCAGACCCCTCGAGGACACCGTACATCTCTTGATTTTGATTAGATTTAGAGGAAGCCTTTTTTGTGCCTTTTTTGGCGGGAGTATGTTTTTTGGACGCAGTTTTTTTGAGCGCGAGATTATTAAGCCTTTTTTCCTCTTGGAGCTTCTGGTACTCTTCTTCCTTGTGCCTTCGTTCAGTCTCAATCTGCTCCTTTATAAGACGCACCTCGTCCAGAATTTTACCTTGTAAGTCGGCGTTACAAAAAGTTAAGTACTTGTCAAAGGCCAAAGGGTATTCAAACATCTTTATATCATTTTCACCAGAAAATTTTATCGAAATTACTTTCTCTTCCTGTTCTATTATACTGCCAATTCCGAATTGACGATGCATGACTTGCTCATGAATTAGATTCATAGAAATTCCCCTTTACTTTTTAGTGTTTGCATTTTTAAAACACCTGTAAATACCGTCAGCTTATTGCGGGAAATTTTGTACTTACATTTTTAAGTTACTATTTCCAGCGCCTGTGATGTTGACATAATTTGTATAAATACGATCACGCTCCGTCTATATCAAGTATTTAGCTTTAGGCGTTAAAAACGCTACCCAAGTGATGGCAACAGGACTTACGTTACCAAAACTGCACGCTATACTTATATTTTATCTTAAATTTTCCGTTGATGTAAGTGAAATTTGAAAAAAGTATTGAACATGCCGCCTATATCTGCTATATTAAATATTTACGCATTTAATATAGCGAGAAAAACTGTTAGTTTGGCTGCCAAACGAACTCTTAATAGCGAGCGGAAGCGGATAACTACGGGGGACTGGCAGAAGTTAAATGTACAATTGAATAGAAACATTACACAAGCCGGTTAAGGTGAAATTTATCACCTGGACCGGCTTGGGTAATGTCAGGGGAACCGTTAGACTGTGACACTAAACGACCATTATCTGGGCATTTTTTGTTTTGGCGGGAAAAGTAATTGATCCGTTGACTATCACATTTGAACAGTTAAGTATTTGAGTATAAAACCTTTATTTTGATATGGGTTAGATTTATAATATAGATAGTTTGACATAAAAATTGAAAAATCGACAAAATACTCGAAGCGACTAACAATTATTCAAATGAGGTGCAATTATCATGTCCAGACGATCTTTAGTAAGAATGTGTCTTTTAATAGCGCTAATTATCGCTATCACTGTTCTAATGTGGGATAATAGTAACATAAGTAATAAAACGCCAGATGACAATAATGACTTTATTACAACAAACAATAGACAAAACAAACGTCTGGATTTTTATTACTACATTCCGCAAAAATTGTTAGGAAGTTCGGATAAGGAGATCCCTGCTCTCATCTGTATTCCCGGTTTAAATGGAGAGGGCGATCAATTCCGTAATTCGCCGTTTCAAACCTTCGCTGAAAAAGAAGGTTTTGTTTTGATATGTCCATCCTTTCATTTTGATAAACTTGACTGGTTTATGCAAGCAAGTTATCAATATCCTAACGCATGGTCAGGTGAAGCATTACTTAATATTATTAAAAAAGTGGAAGATAAGCATAATATACATATAGGAAAGTGTTATTTATATGGCATTTCAGCAGGAGCGCAGTTTGCTCTCCGGTTTGCAATTTGGAACCCTGACAAAACTGCTGCTACTGTTGGTCATGCCAGTGGCGGCTTGATTGAACCTAACGAAATTATTCCTGTGAAATATTTTATCAGTGTAGGCGAAGATGATACTGACAGAATTGAAACAGCAGAAGAAAATTGTTCGCGATTAGAAAAAGTTGGCATTGATGTTTCTTATAAAATGTACGAAGGTGGGCATTGGGTTACTGAACCTCAGCTTAAGGATAGTTTCACTTTTATAAAAAATGTTCGGGATAATACTGAACAATAATATGCAGGTGCAAAATGTGTTCATTACGTGGGCATTTTTTGTTTGGAGGAAAGAGATTGACTAATTTCCAAGTGATTGCTCCTATGTATAAGTATTTTGGATACTTTTGCAAGGAATATTAACGTCATTTTGAGAGATAATAATCAGCGTAAGGGATCTGTAATGGTTGAGCCAAGATTGGTATCGGGTTTCGGAAACGGAGCTCGGTATTAGTCGGTCAAAGATTGCTG
>JAGGAA010000323.1 GCA_017889675.1 Bacillota bacterium
GTATCTCGCCAAAATAAAATGGCTCCTGGCAAGAAGCGTGGTAATTCGGTATATATTAGTGTAGAATACCTACCAACATTATTTGGTGGGCGAGAAGTATGGAATGACCAACAAAATTGCCTGGAATTGATGTTGCCTGTGGCTAAATTCGAGGGGCAGATATTATCAGGCGATATTCATCAGAAAAAATCCGGCTGGGTAGTGCCAGCGTTGCCGGTGGCTGCCGTGTTAGGTGAACGCATAAAATGGCAGCCTAATAAACCGGAACTGCTCATTCACGGGAGAGCAGCTCCCATCATCATTGTGGACGGACAGCCATTTATGACCGTTAATGATATGGGACAATTATTTAATATGGCAACCCACTGGGACGGTCAGACGCAAACGCTGGAGTTGTCATATCCATTATATATGGTAGATTATTCGATGTACCTTGATCCTGGTGAAGAGTTTCTTTGAGGCGCAGCGTGGCAATCTTACTTTTACGGTTTGGCGTTAACTCAGCATGATTGAATCAACATGCACATCGCGTCCCGGCGTTATCCGAGCATAGTCTTCCGGCAAGCAATGGCACCAAAGCGGAATGGGTTGATCCATTTTCCAAATGTCTGCGGCGTATTCAGAGAAGGTTCGATCGCTGGAAAACCAACCGGAATGAGCAATGTTCATAAGGCACATGGACTGCCAGCGATTTTTGTCACGATAGGTAGTAGCCAATTCATTCTGGGTAGATTCATCAGAATTAACTGGAAAAAAGCCGTTTATTAACTGATCAAGAATGATTTTAACCCGCGAATCGTTGTTATAGATATCCCAGGGGTTATAGCCGCCGTGCCGGTAATAGTTGAGTACTTCTTCGGCGGATAAGCCAAAGACAAAGATGTTACTCGCGCCAACAGCATTCCTGATCTCTACGTTTGCGCCGTCCAGTGTGCCAATGGTCAACGCTCCATTCATCATGAATTTCATGTTGCCGGTGCCTGAGGCTTCTCTGCTGGCGGTTGAAATTTGTTCACTAACATCAGAGGCCGGGATAATAAGTTCGGCTTGAGAAACATTATAGTTTTCCAGAAACAAGACTTTGAGTTTGCTATTAATGCTGGTGTCATTATTGATTTTGTCAGCTAACGTAGTAATCAGTTTAATGGTTTTTTTGGCTTTATAATAACCGGGGGCTGCCTTGCCGCCAAAAATAAAGGTGTGTGGCGTAATATCAAGCTGGGGGTTTTCCTGTAGACGATTGTAAAGATCCATAATGTGCATGACGTTAAGACATTGACGTTTATAAGCATGGATACGCTTAATATGGGAATCAAATATCGAGTGGACATCAACAACAACATTGTATTTATCTTTAATGTATTTGGCCAACTTAAGTTTGTTGTGCATTTTGACGCTAGCCAGATCTTCAAGAAAAGCAGTATCTTTGACTAGCGGAGCTAATTTGGCCAAGTCGCAGGGATATTCTATCCAGCTCGATCCGATAGCGTCACTAATTAGGTCAGCTAGCCTGGGGTTTGCTGTTAGCAACCAACGACGCTGAGTAATGCCGTTAGTGACATTGGAAAATTTGTCAGGTGTATGGGTATAAAAATGGTTCATAACTGATTTTTTAAGAATCTCGGTGTGGATTTCGGCTACCCCATTGACAGAGTGACTGCCAGCAATGGCCAAATGTGCCATATGCACCTGATCGTCAGAAATTACGGCCATGCTTCGGATACGATCCCAGTCGCCCGGATAGCTGTTCCAAAGCTCATGGCAATAACGCTCATTAATCTCATGAATAATCATATAGATACGCGGCAACAGGTGCTCAAGCATGCTGACAGGCCATTTTTCCAGCGCTTCGGGTAAAACGGTGTGATTGGTATAGGACAAGGTATGTACTGTTAGATTCCATGCTTCATCCCAGTCTAAAGAACAGTCATCCAAGAGGATACGCATAAATTCAGGTACAGCCAGTGCGGGATGGGTATCGTTAATATGGATGGCAATTTTATCAGGTAGCTCCTTTAGACTATTATGTTGCAGCCTGAAATCGCGGATAATGCTCTGCAGGCTGGCCGACACAAGGAAATACTGTTGCTTAAGACGCAGTAATTTGCCCTCATAATATGTATCATGAGGATAAAGAATATCTGTCAATGATTCAATAGTATGTTTATAATCAATGACACTGTTACAGTCACCGCCGTGAACGTAACAGGTGTGGTTACCTACATCTATTTCAGCGCTCCAGAGCCGTAAGGTGTTAACCAGTTCATTTCTATAACCGACAATAGGCACATCGTAGGGAACTGCTATGATGGACTCATAGTTTTCATGAATAAACTTAATTTTTCCGTTGGTTTGCACCCGGACTGTACCGCCAAAGCGTATAGTCGTTTTTTCCTCCGGACGACGGTATTCCCAGACATAGGATTGGTTTTTAAGCCAGTTATCAGGGGATTCGTGTTGATAGCCATTAATGATTGTTTGTTCAAATAGACCATAGCGGTAGCGCAGACCGCAGCCATGACCGGCAAGACCCAGAGCTGCCATAGAGTCCAGGTAGCAGGCTGCTAGACGACCCAAACCGCCGTTGCCCAGTCCAGCATCTTCTTCCTGACCTAACAGTATGTCAAGTTCAATGCCTAACTGGGATAATGCTTCGGCACAGATTTCTTTGATGCTTAAGTTAACCAGATTATTTTCCAAGAGCCGCCCGAGAAGAAACTCAATGGAAAGGTAATACACTTGTTTAGGGGCGTCGTGGGCTCGCTGTTTTTTAGTTTCAATCAGATTTTTACTAATAATCTTTCTGGTTAACCAGACTAATGCTTCAAACTTTTCCTGGTTAGTGGATTGCTTCAATGTTTTGCCATGCAGGGATTGAAGCGTAGCGATAAAGGCATCTCTCAGCTCGGGAACAGTGCTGTATTCGGGCTTAGTATTATGGGTCGTCGTATGGCTAGAACATGGCAGGTTGGTATTAGTGAACATAAGGAGCCTCCTCTACAGGGAGTGATTGTTCAAAGTCGTTAAAGGGAAAAGTTAGACCGCTATAGTCTGGAACAGGTTCAGGGCTGGGTGCAGCCTCTTTATAGATATGTTCTTCTATATATAGCTTATTGTACAATTGACGGTATTTGCTGGCGGAAATATGCCAACTGTTGTCAGTACGCATGACGCGGTCAACAAGTCTATTCCAGATTTCCTTATTGTGATAGAAGCCAATGGCTCGTCTGATGGTGTGCAGCAGGTCATGGGCGTTGTAATTGGTAAAGCTGAAGCCATTGCCTTCGCCGGTGTATTCGTTATAGGATTGAACAGTGTCTTTGAGTCCGCCTGTTTCTCG
>JAGGAA010000060.1 GCA_017889675.1 Bacillota bacterium
TTGTTGTTAATAGTCATAGTTGCTTGATTGGCGGTCAGGATAGCTGTATTTTGACCAACAGTAAAGGTAACGGTATCACCAATTTGTTCAATGCTGGCGGCCAAGGCATCAGCTGTTGTCATGGCCGGTAGGAAAAGGAGCTGGGTTTTTCCAGTTTTAGTTATGGCGATAGGTGCTTGCACAAAAATCTTGCGGTTATTGACGGTAATAAAGCGGGAGCCTGCTTTGGCTTTTAGCTGTTTGGGCTTATTGTTAACTTTAGGAGCAAAGGAAGTAAGTAGTGTTTTGGCAATGTCATTTTCCACACTGTAATAGGGATTGGCTTCTGTGAGGTTAGCCCCATTCATGAGGACGACGATACCCAATTTACTGTCAGGATCATAGTAAGCATCACCAGATAGTCCATAGGCTTCGCCAGAGTGACCAACAAGGCGTTTGCCTGGCACTAGATCGTCGGTAATATGGAAGTTGAGCCCTTTTTGTTTGTAAAAACCACCCATACTATTACCAAACCATTGCATGCTATGCATCAGGTCGGCTGTGTCTGGTTTGAGGATACGGGTGTGGTTATATGTACCGCCGTTCATATGGGCTTGCAGAAATTTGGCTAAATCAGTCGAACTGGAACGTAACCCGCCTGCCGGGGAATGAGCAAGCGCGCTGAAGGAACCGATTGCTGCTGATGTAGGTTTGGTGCCATTATAATTATCCTTTGTTGGTTTGAAACTGGTTAGGTTCGCATCCGGGCGGTACAATACGGCAATGTTTTGCCAGTTTTTAAGGTCGGCTGGTTCGAAGCTGGCATCCATATTGAGTGGTTTAAAGATATATCTGATACAATATTTGTCAAAAGACAAACCGGATATTTTTTCAACAAGTGTTCCGACAATGCCTGTGCCAAAGTTGGAATAGCTAAACTGCGAGCCGGGAGCATAATCGCCAAAGGTGTCCGGGTCATAATACTGTCCAGCAGGAACCAGCATATCTTGGATATCAATTTTTTGCAACAAGGCGGGTGTTTCCTCCAAAATGGTACTATAGGCGCCGCAGTCAACAATGCTGGAGGTGTGAGTCAGCAACTGGCGAAATGTAATTTTGACATCCGGATAGCGGGGGTTTCTTATCTGGTACCCCAGGTATTGACTGATATCGTCATCAAGGTCGAACTTTCCCTGATCATAAAGCTGCATTAAGGCGGTAGCCGTGACCATCTTGGACAGGGAGGCCACGCGAAACAGGGTGTCAGAGTTTACGACGCGTCTAGTGTCGAGGTCAGCCCAGCCGTAGCCGCCCTTCCAGACAAGCTTGCTATCTTTAAAGACAGCCGCTGATAGGCCAACCACTTTGTGTTTTTCCATAGTGGTCAGCAACTGGTTATCAAGGGATGTTGGCTTGTTGGGCAATTTATAAGGCGGTAAGCTATAATAGCCAGGCAGCGGTTCAGGCTGACTTGCTTGCACTGGAGGGGCTAGCAGGCTGAAGACGAGGAACACGCTTGCTAGTGTGAGTGGTAGATACTTTCCAAAACGGTTAACGAACATAAAACCCTCCTTGTGGTTAATGCAGTGTGCTCTGAAAGGAAATAGGCCTAGGGTGTGAAAAATAGGCGATTGTAATATACTGAGTTGTTGATAAGGTTGATTGGCTGCGGGCCCATACCTAAATCGCAAATCAGCTGCTTGTTGTGAGTCTTGATATTGAGGCGGTATAACGCGTGATTGGCCGACGCATTGGTAAAATAGACAAAGCCATTAGCAATATTAATAAAACTGACCTGGTCATCTGTCAGCTTGGTGCGTCGCTGACCGTCAGTACTGATACTGTAGAGCTTTTGGCTGTCGCTATAATTGCTATAGTAAATAGTATTGTCAGCTACTGCCATGAAAAGAACCTGATCGTCAGCAATCTTGCTGCGAGATGTGCCGTCAAGCTTAATTTTGTACATTCGGTAGCCATCAGACGCATTGAGGAAATAAACCCAATCACCAGCAATGGTGATTGTTTCAGCCTGGTCATCACATAGTTTTTGCGGTTCAGACTGCCCGTCTAAGGCTAATTTATAGAGGGCAGGACCAGGAACCGAGTTGTCATTGGTCCAGGTAGTATATACCAACCAATTGCTAGTCGCGGTTAGCTGACAGGCAGGCTGATTGTTGATTTTTGTTTTTTCGCTGCCGTCAAGCTGCATCCGGTATATATGGTGCTGATCTGACCAATTGCTATAATATAAATATTTCCCGGAAATAGTAAGATTCCAGGCTTCATCAGAACTAATGGCGGTAGGTTTTGTTTCGCCAGGTTTAAGCCGGTAGATGTTCTCCTGGCCACCAGCGTAGGTATCACCGGTAAGGTCAAGGTAATATAAAGTACCATCGTTATCAACAACCGCCAGGCCATTATTGGCACTGTTGGCAAGGCCGTTAGTAATAGGACTTGCAAAAACAGTTTTAGCAGGCAGTGTCGTAAACGAAAGATACTTATCTGTGGCCTGGAAAATTGCCAGGGCAGCTTGGTGGCGATAAACCCGTTGGGATAGAAGTTTGGCATCTTGGGGATGAGGCATCATGGCGACTTCAGCAATAACTGCCGGAACCCAGCTAGAGTTGAGGACGACCAAGCCAGGACGGTCTTGCAGTGGATATTGATGAATGTGGAGTATGTCTGTTAGTTCGTTAGCCAAAAGGGTGGCTAATTCTTTAGCCGGTTTGGGGGCTGATGAGTTGTAGAGGGCGGTAGTCCCACGATACAGTTTCTTGGCGGCATCAGGCATATCTGTGGCCATAGAATTATTATGAATAGAGAGGAATACGTCAGCCTGCAGAATGTTGGCAGCATCGGCCCGGTCTAGCAGACTGGGGTTGCTGTCATCTGTTCTGGTCATATACACAGCATAACCATGCTGACGAAAAAGATCGCGGCTTAACAAGGCAATATCAAGGTTGAGCTCTTTCTCTAGTAAATAATTACTGGTTGCGCCTAAGGCCGTGCCGCCATGTCCGGGGTCAAGCACAAGGGTTTTAGGCGGAGGCGTGGTGGTACGCGGATTGGAAAAGGTCAATACAAGGTAGGTGCGAAAGATAATAGTGTTGTCAGGTTGAATTACCCGTTTGCGTTTTACTGTTGTTACCGTTACCTTGGCATTTTTCGGAGTATAGACAGCAGTTAATGTAAGTTCATTTGTGCTGACAGGAGTTGTTGTTAGCTGTGTTAACCGCGGGGACGCATGTAACACAGCAATGGAATCTGTGTTGGCAGGCAGCGCAGATTGGGCGGCTACAGCTAAGGTGATTATGCTGTTTTTTTCTGTTATGCGATATTGCGGTTCAAAAGTGTAGGTTAGGGGGTCAGGCACACTGGCAGCAGGCAAGCGGGTTTCAACTGCCACGGCTACAACATCTTTGTGTTCAAGTTGAAAGACTTTTATTGCGGCAACGGTGGGAGACTGTGTTTCCGGTAGGTTAGCCGCAGCAGGCAACGGAGAAAATAAAAATATAATGGCGAGAACTAGGGTTACATAGGACGCAAAGGCAGGCATAATTACACCTCACTAATCGTTAAGTACTCAGTAACTGATAATAGAAAGAGTTTCGTTGCTAAAATAAAAATACCTGCCAAGTAATTTGAGTATTGACAACTGTACGTGTCCCTTGGTATTCTATATACACAATAGTTCATAGCATGAATATCAATGACCAGGAAGAGTAAACATACAGTGGAAGCTGCAGCGAGCCAACGGTAGTGAGAGTTTGGCGCCGACCGGTATGTTGAATGGGCCTGGGAGATGCAGTCTGAGCCGTGTGAGCGGGGTAGGCGCTGACGGGATTCTTCCGCCGTTATCAGGAAGCAGGTATCGGACAATTGTCCCGTACTTTGATGAGCCGGACCAGAGCAGTTTTGTTGTGGTCAATAAGGGTGGCACCGCGGGTTATTCCCCGTCCCTTGGATATATCTATATATTCAAGAGACGGGGTTTTGTTATTTTGTGGCACATACTTTAGAATTGCAGATAAGCTGCCATCTGCGTTGCACCCGCAAGGGGTAGGCCGCATTTCTAAGCGCTAAAGCGCCAAGAACTGCGCTCTTGCCCCTCCGGGCGGTCCGCTTACGTACGTTCCTGTGTACGCCGCGCGGACCGTCCTCGGGGCGCCTAGCAGCTGACAACTTCTCTGCAATTCCGGCAATTCATTATTTTATTACGAGGAGGAAACACAATGGAAAACAAAGAGCGAGAGTTAGTAACAGTTACTACCGGGCAAGAGGGACGGTATCGCTGGGCGGCGGTTTCAGCTATGCTACTGGCGATTGGACTGTGCCTGGCAACTTCCAAATCAGTTTTTCCGTATGGTAATCTGATTAGTGAACCTATGGGGGCGCTGGTATGCGCGCTAGTAGTGGGGTTACCATTTACTATGAAAGTAGGGCGGATCGATCTTAGGCCTGCGGTTGGCACTTTATTAGGGACCTTAGCCAGTGGCCTGACATTTACAACGTTAGCAAAAGTCATTTTAGCACTGCCGCTTAAAGTGTATCTGTATGGTATGCTGCCGGTAGTAGTGACAATGGCAATTGCCAATACAGTTGTTGCACAGGCGCTGTTCTATCCGGTAACGGCGCTGTTAGGTGGTTTCGCTGCCAAACATAGAGAAGACGAGAGGTAAATAAAGAAAGCCTGTTTTGAGCGAAAAGACTCAAAACAGGCTTTTTCTTTGCCCGATCCATTTTAATTAGCGCTTGCTAAATATTCCTGGTTAATTAGGCGTTTGATAAATATAGTTTTGGTAGTGGCAAGATCAATGATTGTGCCGCTCTGGGTTTTGATTACTGGCTTATCTAAATGATTGGTGTTAAAGAAGATAATCAGGCCTGTACGGCCATCACTTAGCAGAACAGGAGAATTGATGAGACAATCACGGATATAGCGGATAAATGGCTGACATACGCCTTGATCCAGTTTATCAAACAGTTCTTTAGTCATATATTCTAAAACTGGCAAGGGGTTGGCTTCTTCGCCTGAGTACGCATGTTGATGAAACAGATCAGCGACTGCAATGATGCGGGCAAAGAGGTGGATTTTTTCATTGGCTGAACCTAGTGGAAACCCGCTGCCATCCATATATTCATGATGTTGCAGAACGGAGAGTAATACTTCTTGTGGTAAAGACGGTACATACTGTAGTAGTTTAGCACCATGGATTACATGTGCTCTGGGATCTGAGTCAGCGTCTTTAGGAACCACCAATTTGCCGATATCATGCAAGAGTCCTGCTAAACAGAGCACATGTATTTGCGCATCTGAAAGCTTGAGCTTACGACCAATAATTGTACTGATATAAGCGACCATGACTGAGTGGCGAGTAATCTTGTCTGCTATATTATAGTCGCTGACTAATAGATAATCCATAATAGCTGGTCCTGTTGACAAAACGGTAGAGTAGATACCAAAAGAGGTTTCTTTTAGTTCCTGTATGGGTATCTGCTTGGTATTACGGATAAAATCAAAAGAGTGGACAGCTGTTGTCACCAGACTATCATACTCCTTGAAAAAGTCAGTAAATTCTTCTGTCAGACCATCTTCTCGTACTGTTGTTTGTTCTGGGTCGCTATTTGCTGACGGACTAGTAGCTTCGCTGGACACAAACACATGACTTACATTCCACATGGTTAATAGCGAAATAGTACGAGGCGCAATGACGACATCTTTTCCAAGTAGTACCTTGCCGCTGGCCGACAGGACTGGTTCGCCGATAGCCATGCCGGGAACCAATTCTTTGACGGCGATCATCCTGGTGGACACAATACCAGCTCCTTTTAATTTCAAATACATTGGTAACATAAGTATAAATTAGAGCATAATGGAAAACAATCAGTCAAAGGTCATAGCTCGTAGTACTAAAGTCCTATCAAAAATGGGTCAACGCAGAATATACAATGAAAAAACCCAGCATATGCCTGGGCATTTTCACTGTATTTGTTAGGTGCAATGAGCGCTTTTATTATTGACCTTTGTAGATAAGGTCGATGAGGGTCATAGTCATTTGATATGATTTTTCCAGAGATGGTACAGGTAAAAATTCAAATTTAGAATGGAAGTTATGAGCGCCGGTGAAATAATTTGGTGTCAGGATTCCTTTTGTAGATATAAAAGAGCCGTCTGTGCCGCCTCGCATGGCGATCGTACGAGGCATAATGCCTAACTTCTCCATCGCCGTATAAATATAATCTATGGCTATATGGTTTTTATCAGTCACTGCGTCAGCAATATTACCATAGGTATCGCTTATGTCGCATTCGATCTTGGCCCGAGGATTAGCTGTCTGTAGGTTGTTTACATTTTCCAAAATAAATTTCTTGCGCGTTTCATACTTTTCTTTGCAGTGATCACGGATATTCAATTCTACGTTAGCCGTTGATTGGTTGGAATGAACGGCCTGACACCAAATATACCCTTCTTTTCCTTCCGTGCATTCTGGTGTTTCCTTGCGATCAAACATATTGATGAAATCAACAGCAAGAAGTGTAGGATTGACGAGTACCCCTTTTGCACTCATAGGATGAGCACTCACACCGTGGATTGTGACCACGGCGTTTCCGGCATTGAATGTTTCATACACGACTTCTCCCAGTTCGCAACAATCGATCGTATAGGCGAAATCTACGGGAAATTTACTAAAATCCATACTTTTCGAACCATACAAGCCGCATTCTTCATCTGGCACAAAGGCTACGTAAATATCGCCATGATATATGAATGGATTTGAATAAAGTGTTGAAAGAGCTGTCATAACGTTGGCAATGGCGGCCTTATTATCGGCACCCAGAACGCTGGTTCCATCCGTAACAATGATGTCCTGTCCCATATATTTCAGTAGTTCAGGATGTTCTTTTGTCGTCATGACGATATGCTGTCCTTTATTCAGAACGATGTCGTTGCCATCGTAATTTTGGACTATTTGTGGATGAATTTCCGGTGACAGGCAAACATTTACCGTATCGAGATGCGTCACGAAACCAACCGACGGCACCTTGCGATCACATCCAGCTGGTAAGTTAGCCGGTAATTTACCGGTCAGAACACATTTATCACTAATACTCAGATTGACAAGCCCCATGGCGGCACATTCCCGCTCCAGCAATTTCGCCATGTCCCACTGTCCATCACTACTGGGAATCTTCACTTCGCCGTTCGGAGTACTTTGTGAAGAAACGGACACATAACGATAAAATCGTTCGACCAATTCAGCTTGCTTATCTTGCATGTATAAAACCTCCTATTTATCGATACTGCAATTGCGAAGCAGCATCATAAACGTCGTATCGATTAGAACATTTGACGCGGGTATACGTAATCAGCCTGGAAGCCCAAAGGGATATTAAACCACCAGAATAGGTACAGCATGGTCGTCAGGACAATTAACAGCGTAATAGTATAAGGAAGCATCAAGCTGCTCAAGGTACCGACACCAGTGCGTTTGTAATATTTTTGACAGTAAATAATAATAAGAGGGTAAAAGGCAAACATAGGCGTGCAAACGTTTACAGCCGAGTCGCTAACACGGAAAGCAGCCTGAGTCAATTCAGGCGCAATGCCAACAGACATGAGCATTGGCACGAAGATAGGAGCTAAAATAGACCATTTTGCAGATGCAGAGGTAATCAGTAAGTTTAGCAAGCCAACGAAAACGATGATTCCGAAAATGGTGACTTGTGGCGGTAAGGCCAACGATTTTAAAAATTCGGCTCCGGAAATAGCAATCAAAGCTCCTAGGTTAGAAGCACCGAAAGCGTACATAAACTGAGCGGCGAAAAAATAAAATACGATGAGCTGAATCAGCGTTTTTGTAATTTCTTCCATAGAATTCGTGAAATCTTTAGAACTTTTGAATTTACCACTTAGAATACCATAGACAATACCTGTAACAGCTGCTAGTAGGAAAATAATTGCCACAATGGACTGCATAACCGGAGCTTTAAAACTGGCAATGCTGCCATTGGGGTCACGCAGGATAGAATCGGCAGGCATCAAAGCTAAAACTAAGCCAGCGAGCATTGCAATCAGGACAATTGTAGCGATGTAAAAAGAACGGTTTTCCCGTGGCGTGATACTGGTAACATCTTCATAGGGAATATCGAGATTGTCGTCAAGAGGGCAAGCTTTGCGGCACCACGGTTCGGTAATTTTTTCTGTAACCCACCAGCAGCTGCCAATAACAGCAAAGGTTGATCCAACGGCATAAAAATAATTGCAAAGTACGTTAACTTCATAGGTAGGATCGATAATCTGTGCTGCCATTTGTGTAAATCCTTGAATAACCGGGTCGATAGCTGATGGCGTGTAGTTTGCAGCAAAGGCACCAGCAATACCGGCGAACGAAGCGGCTACACCAGATAGTGGGTGCTTGCCCGAGGCGTAGAACATATAGGCAGCTATTGGGATGATGATCATATAACCGCTATCAGGAGCTAAATGGCTCAACATGCCGACAATGATGACGATAGGCGTAATCAAAAACTTTGGTGTAACCGATAAAATTTTCTTTAAGCCCGTATTGATGTAGCCTGAACCATCGGCAATACCAATACCTAATGTCGCTACGATGACCATACCTAACGGTGGGAAACCGGAATAATTAGTGACCATTTTGCTCATCAATGTGACAAACTCTTTGGCACTCAACATGTTGGTAACAGCAATGGGTTTGCCCGTAGTGGGATGAACATAATTAAAGTGCAAATTGGACAAAACAGCCGATAAGATACAGGTAATAAAAAAGGCTGCAATAAATAGCATTGTAATATCGGGGATTTTATTACCGACTCTTTCAATCCAACCTAAAAAACCGCCAATCTGTTGGGATGAATCATGCAAACTTGCTTCGATTTGTTTTTTTTCTGACACAGCGAAGTCTCCTTTGTGTATAAATTCTGGCAGTTACTAAGTTTTACGTATTAAAAAAAATAAAATCTCGCAACTGCAAGATGAAGCGGGCATGAAAATGATGGTAACTGAGATGTTCCAATAAAATGTCCGCATGATTTATATTAACTAAAACGAAGAGTTTATTCCCAAATAAATCTCACGGCACCATCAAGAGTTTTCGCAATCCGAAAGAAAGTGAACTCGTTTCAGCATAGCTGAAACATTGAGGATTCAGGTGGAGAGTCTACTCCACCTGAATTAACGCCGCCTGTAGAGGCGGGAGTCTTGACTCGCGTAACTAAGATAAAAGTAAGCCAGCTAAAAAACGGACCCCAAAGTCGGTAATTTCTAAATGTTTTAACTTCATTCTTCCAGTGGACTGCAATTTGATCTTTTTTTGCTTAATTTAATTTGCGAAACTTTTGTACCTTATCAATTTCGTTTTAGGTATTTGTAATTTTGATGGGATTATTATCTAATGGTATCATTATAGTACAGATTGACCATACGTTGCATCCTCTAATCCGTTAAAATTAACGGTCCGTTATGCGTAATAGCCAGAGTATGTTCATATTGAGCAGAGAGTTTACCATCAACGGTTCGTGCTGTCCATCCATTCTTATCTATTTTGCACTGGAATGAGCCGACATTAACCATTGGTTCAATGGTTATGACCATGCCTTCTTTTAATCTAAGTCCTTTGCCGGGTTCGCCGTAATTAGGAACAGCAGGGTCTTCATGCATATTTCTTCCAATGCCATGCCCCGTAAAATCTCTCACAACCGAGAAGCTTTCATTTTCAACATATGTTTGTATTGCATGACCAATATCTCCTAAGCGGTTTCCAACATGTGCTTGTTCAATACCTTTATACATAGATTCTTTAGCGATTTTCAGTAGTCGTTTTGCCTTATCCGAAATATTGCCTACTGGATGAGTCCAAGCTGAATCAGCAAGACCACCATTTAAGTTAACAACGAAGTCAATTGTTACAATATCGCCGTTTTTAAGTGGTTTACTATTAGGGAATCCATGACAAATCTCATCATTAACAGAGGCACAGGTAGCATACTGATAACCTTGATATCCTTTTTGTTCAGGCGTAGCGCCCCATTTAGCTAAATAATCTTCAACAAATTTATCAATTTCTAATGTACTAATACCCGGGGTGATAATCTTTTCAATTTCTTTGTGGCAAGAAGCTAGTATTTTACCTGCTTCATGCATCATTTCAATTTCTCGCTTGCTTTTAAAAATAATCATATTAGTGATCTCCTAAATTAGTTTAAGCTTTTAAGCCTTTAAATAAAATAGTGATAATATCATCTATCCATTGGGTATCAACTGTTAGATATAAGCTATCATTTTGCTTGATATAAGAATGTACTGTTCCGACTAAAGCTCCAAAAAATAGTTTAACAGCAGTATCAGAGTCTACAGAAACTAACTGACCAGAATGAATTCCTTCTTCAATTGTCTTAACAATAGGAATATAAAGATAGGTTTGGAAATCCTTTAGTATTTCATCGTTATTTTTCGCGGGAATGAATTCGGACTGAAGAAGATAATTTTTAAATAAGATAAATACAAAAGGTTGTTCAACCCAAAGTTTAAGTTGACGTCTCGCGTATTGCTCTAATTTAACTAATGGTAATTCATTTGTGTTAATGATCTCAATTGTATTTTTTTTAGCTTCTTCAAGTGCTTCACTTAATAAATCCTCAAGAAGAGTTATTTTATTGTTGTAATAATGATAAATAGTTCCACGGCCTAAATTAGCTTTTTTCGCAATATCACCAATCTCCATGTTGATCCCTTTTTCTAGAAAAACTTTTGCAGCGATATTTTTTATTTGATAAATACGTTGTCTTCGAATGGCATTGTTTTGTTCATTTGTTCGAGGAGTCATTTCATCACCCGCTTTAGACATTCTGACATGTCAATTAAAAACTGTTTTAATTTTACAGTTTTCTATAAAAAAAAGCAATATAAAATTAAAGAAGCAAAAGGACGTACAGTTTGCTTTTTGCTGATGCACCCTGTCCACGTGACACTTAAGCAATAGAACTCTGTTAATGATGGGAAGCAAAATGAACGTCCCCCTGATTCTTACTGGGTAATTATTTCAAGGAGTTTTGAATAATTTTAAGAGGTGATAGTTTGAATGCAAAATTTAGCCCAAGATAAGGGGGCGGAGGAACTGTCTTGAGAGTAAGACGATACC
Organism: Bacillota bacterium; assembly: GCA_017889675.1. Taxonomy (GTDB): domain Bacteria; phylum Bacillota; class Negativicutes; order Sporomusales; family Sporomusaceae; genus Sporomusa. The sequence goes on from JAGGAA010000060.1 coordinate 11,142, forward strand.
ACCCCGTCAGAGTGTGCGAAAACTATTGTTCCCATTTTGTATTCCCCACTTTACTACAATAAAAGTCATCTTTAAGACATAATACAATCAAAAATGCTTAGTAAAACAGAGACTATCCTCCACTTTTAACTAAGTTTTCTTAGAAGTGATGACTTTTCGCACAGTCTGCCGTCCCCTGTCCCTTGGAGTTGAGGCCCTTGCCAATGAATTATTTTCTATCTACTGGGAGGGATTAGCATGATTGCGTTAACAGGTGGTAAAATTCTAACAATGTGCAGTAAAAGTCTGGATCAGGGCACAGTGCTGGTTCGCAACAGTAAAATATGGGCAGTTGGCAAAACTATTGATATCCCGTCCGAATGCCGGATTATTGATGTAACCGGCAAGATCATAACCCCGGGACTCATTGACGCTCATACCCATTTGGGTATCGAA
>JAGGAA010000324.1 GCA_017889675.1 Bacillota bacterium
TTATTGTGGCCGACCATTTTGACCAGTTGTTCCATAAGGGTTTGCATTTGATTAAGTTGGTCTCTGAGCTTCATCGTGTTTTCACCTCATGTTTCTAAATGTTAGGTACGATTATCTCTTATTTTATTGTATACTAAAATAAACAAAAAATAAAGAAGAAGTGTGGGGATGGTTATGCGCTTTCATGAGGTGTTCGAATAACGCCGATGAGGAAGGAGAAGATAGGGGGACGGTGGTACATACGTCTTTACTGAGGTTTTGGGATAACGAAAAATAAACTCGTTTCAACTTTGCTGAAACGAGTTTAATCCATTACTTTAAAATCTTTTTCAAGTCTATATTGGCATAGACGCCCCTATGAATTTCAACCACTTTTTCCTTAACCAATAGAAAACTGCATAATTATTAACTGCCAAAATTCTGCATTCATCTTCCAACAATTTGATTGGCTGATACACCTTGCAGGAATAAGGAAATTGTTCAAGCATAGATATAGATTCATCCAGTGCATCTATCGTAGCATAAAATACTAGAAAGTATAGTGCGACCGGGCAAGGTCGTAGTTCCAAGCGGGTGGAATCCCCGTCTGGTAAAGCCTAACCAGCAACCAGTACCGAGTCTTTGGATTGGAACTGTGTGAATAGATACAGGGGAGATGTTTGTATTTATGCCTATTGATTATGAGTTGATGATAAATGGATTAAAAGAGTTTTTTAACACTAGAAATGAATTGTTATTTGCGTGGTTATTTGGTTCTATGGCTACTCAAAAAGCGAATAAATTCAGTGATGTAGATATGGCAGTATATGTTAAGGATGAAAGATTAATCAATGATTATGATTGGTATTTGGAATTGAAAGTACAACTTATGAAGATAACAAAACGTGAAGTTGATCTAATTATTCTAAATTCTGCAGCTCCCTTAGTTAAGCATGCGGCAAATATGCAAAAACGTGTTTTATTATCCCGTATTCCGCTGTTTGAAGCAGAATACTCGTTAGCCATAATCAAAGAATATAATGATGTGAGGTATTGGGCCAGGCAAACAAGAAGAAGATATTTAGAGGTGTGAACATGGTAAAACATGATATTATCGAACGTAAGCTGTTTCAAATAAAAAAGTCAATGGGTAAGTTACAGCAATATAGTATATTATCGTATGATGATTTTATCAATCATACGGTTGCTCGAGATGTAGTCGAATATAATCTGTTTATCATAATTAATTGCATGATTGATATAGTTAATCATATTGTTGCAGATGATAATTTAGGTGAAGTGGATATGTTGGCAGATGGTTTTAAAATTCTTGAAGGATATGGATATTGGACAGAGGCTGAATGTAAGGTGTATGTGAAAATGGTAGCTTTTCGTAATATGATATCACACCAATATCTGAGTATCGATGAAAAAATAGTATATGACATTTTACAAAATAGATTGGAAGATATTATTGAATTCGGACAAAAAATAGTGAATAAAATCTGATACTATCACAAATATATTTCCCGATACTGGGGATCTAATTTAAGTTAATATTGCGCGTTTTGATGACATATATGGACGAGCGTAACGTAGTTTGCTGTGATATAATCAGATTAGAAAGTAGTGCGTTATTTGAACAGGCGCAGCGAGGAGGATTTCTATGAGTGAGGAACGGTTTGACCAAATTGAAAAAATGATGGCCCAACTTATTCAAATGGTAGGCCATAATAATGCTGTTACCGAAGAACTGCGTCAGGATGTCAGCGGAGTGAAGCAAGATGTTGCAGTTTTGAAACAGGACGTTAATGGACTAAAACAAGATGTTGTAGGTTTGAAACAGGATGTTAGTGGCTTGAAACAGGATGTTGTTGGTTTACGACAGGATATAGTAGCTCTTGACGCTAAGATGGAAAAGGGGTTTGCGGATATTGTTACTATGGTTAATGTGCTTGGTGAAAAGGTTGACAAAATAGAAACGACACAAGCCAAGCATTCGGATTTGCTGGAAGTATTTGCAGTTCGTACTACTAATCAGGAAGCGGAAATTCTAGGATTAAAGCGGGCAAAGTAAGGGGAAGGTTTGCCCGCTTTAAAAGTATTGAGTTAGTGCGAAAAACAACTTGACATTTTCCATTACTATTTGTGTCTCTAGCGGCAGCGGCGAAATGGAGGTTTAAATGAATATATTAGTTACTGGTGGGGCAGGTTATATCGGTTCGCATACAGTATATGAGTTATTGGAGTCAGGTTATAATGTTGTCGTTTACGATAACTTATCTAGAGGTCATGTAGCTGCGGTAGATCGACGAGCCGTTTTTGTTGAAGGTGATATTCGTAATCATCAACTACTTAAAAATATCATTAGTAATAATACAATTGATGCAGTAGTTCATTTTGCTGCTGACAGTCAAGTTGGTGAATCTATGGAAGAGCCATCAAAGTATTATAATAACAATGTAGCTGCAACATTGGCTCTGTTAGATACAATGCGTGATTGCAAAGTTAATAAAATTATCTTTTCTTCAACTGCTGCAGTATACGGTGAGCCTTCCAACTGGCCAATACTTGAAAATATGCCGACAATACCAACAAATGTCTATGGCCGAACGAAATTGGTTATCGAAGGTATGTTAGCTGATTTTGCTATGGCGTACGGTTTTGAGTATGTGTCATTACGTTACTTTAATGCTGCTGGAGCGTTAAAAAATGGTAGAATTGGTGAAGATCATGCACCGGAAACACACCTTATACCATTAATATTAAAAACAGCGTTGGGGCAACGCAAAGAGATAGGTATCTTCGGTAACGATTACGATACCGAAGATGGTACCTGTATTCGGGACTATATTCACGTAACTGATCTGGCTGCAGCACATAGGTTGGCGTTGGAGCATATTATCAATGTTGGTGGCTCTCGGATCTACAATTTAGGCTCTGAGGCTGGGTTTAGTGTTCGACAGGTAATAGAACGGGCTAAAGCAATTACCGGTATTGATTTTTCGGTGAAGGAAACACCGCGTCGTGCCGGTGATCCAGCCGTGCTCGTGGCTTCGTCCGCCAGAATTAAGGAGGAGCTTGGTTGGCAGCCACGTTATAGTGATCTTGATAATATTATAGTATAATCAAAAACAGTTGCTTACATGGGTATAAATCGGTTCCATCACTTCGATAAAGTCCGGATCGTCCGGCCAGTCTGGTGGTTTGCCGAGGTTGTGCAGTAATTGGCAAGAGGTCTTAGCGGTGGCAGGAATAAGATCGGTGAGCTTGTCGTCAGTCTGCCAATAATTTCGGATGACTTCAGCAAGGTCAGCGGTTTCGGGCGATTCTGCCAGTGGGAGGCTGGTTGGTAGCTTTAATAAAGAGGTCTCAGCGGTGGCGAAAATAAGATCGGTGAGCTTGTCGTCAGTCTGCCAATAATTTCGGATGACTTCAGCAGGGTCAGCGGTTTCGGGCGATTCTGCCAGTGGGAGGCTGGTTGGTTGCTTTAATAAGGCTGTTTGTTGTAGGGCCATTCGTTTCTTCATCAGGTCGGACAGCAAGGACTCTCTTGTTTTACCGCGCAGCAGAAAGATGACGAGCGGATTTTTGGCAAATTCCTGACCAAGGATGTAAAAGATGGCGGCAATGTGTTTGCAGGGGTTGGCGCTGTCAGGACAGGAGCAGGCTGTGGCAATTTCTTTGAGTGTTTGGGGGAAGAGTGAGACTCCGGCTTCGTGGAAGATGCTTTCGATGTTTTCAGGCATTTCACCATTTAGCATAATGGCTGATAAAACAGCTTGGCTGGCGATGGTTGTGAGGATGGTATCCCATATTTCGGGTGGAAAGGCTTTTACACGGATTTCCACCAGGTAGGGTTGGGGGCGTGAGCCTTGCACCCGGGCGGTGATGCAGTTTTTGCTGATTTCGATGTCCAGCACATGTCCTTGCTGGGCATAACGTAAGTCATGCTGGAGGCGGTTTTCCAAGCCGTGAGCTAGTAGAAACCTTGTCCAGCGTTCAGACCAATCTGGCGGTTGTGTTGTAGGATTCATTGTATTAGTCTCCTTCCAACTCTGATTCACGTAATGCAAGAATGTTTTTAAGTTCAACAGTGGAAAGTTCATTAAGCCATGATTCGCCTGTACCGATGATGTTTTCGGCCAGGCTTTTTTTGTTTTCAATCATGGTGTCAATGCGTTCTTCCAGGGTTCCGGGGCAAATAAATTTGTACACATGGACATTCTTGGTTTGG
>JAGGAA010000061.1 GCA_017889675.1 Bacillota bacterium
TGTAAAGATGAACACGTTGAAAATGATTGGTCACCAATTGCAAAACCACAACCTGATACCGGTCATTTTTGGATGAAAATGACGGAAAAAACGCATGGTCAGGTTCCCAAAGTAAAATTAGAGTATGTCCCCCAAGGCTGCATGCACTGCGATAACGCCCCTTGTATGGAAGTAGCTAAAAATGATGCCGTTTACAAACGTCCGGATGGACTTGTTATTATTGATCCGGAAAAATCCCAGGGACAAAAAGAAATTGTTGAAGCTTGCCCCTATAAAGCAATTTACTGGAACGAAGAATTGAAGATCCCCCAAAAATGCACAGGCTGCGCTCATTTAGTTGATGAAGGCAAAGAACCGCGCTGCGTGGAGGCTTGCCCGCATGATTGCATTAAGTTCGGTGAAGAAAGTGAATTTGCCGATTTAATTGCCAAAGCAGAGATTATGCTTCCTGAAGTTGGTGCAAAACCTAGAGTGTACTATGTAAACTTACCTAAATTATTCGTTGCAGGCCTGGTTTACGATGCAGAAAAAGACGAAATAATCGAAAATGCCAAAACTACTTTAACCTGCAAAGCAACTAGTGTTGCGATAATTGCAACTACTGATGAATTTGGTGATTTTTGGTTCAGAAAACTTGAGGCTGGTAACTATGTGTTAACAATTTCGGCCAATGGTTATCAAACCTATGAAAAAGATATTGTTGTTGACCAAAGCCTTAATGCAGGTGACATTGCTTTAAAAGCCGCTCTTTAAAAAATAGAGTTGATTTTTGTCTGATGTTTTCATTCAGACAGTATATAAATTAATCTTTTGATTTTAGGAGGATAACATGGAAGATCAAGATAAGAAAGTAGCTGTAGATCCAGGAACTGCAAATATGGAAAGCCATTTTGCTGGCAGCAAAAACAGAAAACCAATTAAATGTCCCGAATGTGGGACACTGAATCCAGGGGCAAGGACTACATGTAAAAAATGCAAGGTGGATTTACCGTTACCCTGATTAACCAGATTATATACGAGTTCAATAAATAGTAGGAGTTGTTAAAATGTGTTTTCGACCACCGACTGTAGCTAAACCGATAAAATGCCCTTCATGTGGTGCGTTAAATCAGCCAACGAAGAAAACTTGCAGCAAATGTCAAGCCGACCTTACGGCTGCCAAAAAGTAGTTAATAGTCAAAAAGCATAAAAATTTATGCTTTTATCTAACTTAGCAAAATTGTAACAAGTGATTCTGGCGTTGAAAAAAGTTCCTTGCCCTATTTAGGAGCTTGGGCCTTTCAACGCTTTTGTCATTTGTTGTAATTGAAAAAAGGGGGGATTTTGTTTGTGAAGATTCAGGCAAAGCTTACGCTGATTATTGGCGTTTTGTTTATGCTTGCGCTAGGGGGGTTAGCCGGAATGAACTATTGGCAGGCTAAGAATCTGTTAACGCAGGACGTAAAAACTGAATTTGCTATAACAGCAGAAAGACATAGTGAAGAAATCGCTTCCTGGCTTGATATATATAAAACCGAAATGGTTACTATTGCCCGAACTCCTGTTTTAACTAGTGGCAACAAGGAAGCAATAAGGCAATACCTTGCTGCCGAAGTCAAGAATAACAGCGTTTATGAGACAATGCTGTGGTTTGATATTACCGGAATGTCAATTAACGCCGAGGGCGTGGTCCGTAATGACGCGGATCGTGAGCACTTTAAGCAGGCAGTACAAGGTAAGACTGTAGTGTCGGATCCAATTATTTCCAAGGGAACAGGCAAACCGATAGTGGTTATTGCCACACCTGTTAAAGTAAACGGTACAATTATAGGGGTAACGGCAGGAGTAGTAAATATTGCAGAGTTAGGAAAACTGGTTGAACAAATAAAAGTTGCTGATACTGGTTATGCTTTTGTAGCTCGCAGTGATGGCATGATAATACTTCATCCGAACAAAGAGCTAGAAGGCAAAGTAAATGCCCTGCAAGATCCTAACACCAATTCTGTCATGAAGGCAGCCTTGGAAAAAATGGTGAAAGGAGAAAAAGGCTTTGCTGAATACCAAAACTTAGGGGTGGAAAGATATGTAGCTTATGCTCCCATTCGAGAAACTTCCTGGGCGATTGCGGTAGTTGTGCCTGTACATGAAGTTACCGGTAAACTGACATCATTTACCTGGACTTCGCTACTTTCTATAGTTATTGTACTTATTCTGGCGGTTGTTATTATCTTAAGGGTAGCGGCTCATATCGCCGGGCCGCTAACAATATTGCAAGATGCGGCAAACCGTATAGCCGGCGGCGATCTTAGTGTGACTCAGATTCCTGTTAACTCGCAGGATGAAATGGGAAGTCTGGCGCGATCTTTTGAGAATATGGCCGCCAACCTTTGTCAATTAGTACGGCAGATTAGTGATTCTTCCGGCCGGCTCACTGCTTTTTCGCAAGAACTAACGGTTAATACTGAGCAGTCGGCGCAAGCGGCCAACCAGGTAGCCGGGTCGATTACCGAGACGGCGCGTGGTGCCGAGCAGCAGGTAACTGCTGTAGGAAAAGCCATGGTTCAGGTGAGAGAAATTGCCGAGAGTACTAGACAGGAGTCAGCGCAGAGCAAAAGTGCTATGGAGATGGCTCATAACGCGGTAAATGCTGCTAATGAAGGCAATAAAGCTGTTAGTATGGCTATAAGCCAGATGAACAGCATACAACAGACGGTAGATGCTTCAGCGCAAGTGGTTACAGAACTTGGCGAATACTCTAAGAGAATTGGGAAAATTGTCGAAACCATTTCTGGTATTGCCGGACAGACCAACCTGTTGGCTTTGAATGCTGCCATTGAAGCGGCCCGTGCCGGTGAACAGGGGCGGGGTTTTGCCGTAGTCGCTGAAGAGGTGCGTAAGCTCGCAGAGCAATCACAAGAGGCGGCCAAGCAGATAGCCCTTTTGATTAGTGAAATTCAAGGAAAGACGGCTGATGCAGTCAATGCCATGGGAAGCGGTACTCAGGAAGTTAGACGCGGTTCTGAGGTTGTTAACAGTGCAGGTGGATATTTTCAGGATATTGAGGTGCATATTAGAGAGGTTGCAGTTATTATCCAAAAAACTGCAGAGGGAATGAACAAACTAGCAGATAGCAGTTACTCTGTTCTTGAGGCGATGCAGGAAACGGAAACAGTTAGCTGCGAGATTTCCAGTCAGTCACAAACCATATCAGCAGCTACTGAAGAACAGTCTGCTTCTATGGAGGAGATTGCTTCTTCCAGCCAACATTTGGTCCAACTGGCAGAGCAGTTGCAAAACGCGGTGGCCAACTTTCATACTTAACAACAAACAAGGAGGAGCCGAAAGCTCCTCCTTGTTTATTGTTATTATATTTCAATTCTATATTCTTTTATCTTGCGATACAGGGTGGACTTGCTAACCTGTAGAAGATGAGCAGCTTGCACGACGTTGTTATTAACACGGGAAAGGGCTGAGCGAATAAACAGGATTTCCGCATCTTGCAAAGACACCATTTCTTCGACATTGATATCGAGCGGAGGAGAGTTTATTTGTGCCGGAGTGGAGAATTTGCAACGTAATATTTCTTCCGGTAAGTGTTCAGGGTAGATAAAGTTGTCTTGTGCCATATTAACGGCGTAGATCATGGCATTTTCCAGTTGACGGACATTACCCGGCCATGAATATTTACTGATGAGGCTACATACTAACTCGGAAATTTGCGGGATGGGTAACTTGGCACGTCGACAGTAAGTTTGAATAAAATGTTTTGCTAGCATCAGGGTATCATCACCACGCTCGCGTAAGGGAGGAATTTGCAATTTTAGGACAGATAAGCGGAAATACAAGTCTTCCCGGAAGGCTTTTTCATCTATCATTTTAAAGAGATCCTTATTGGTAGCGGCTACCAGACGGAAATCTACTGGCTGATAGCGTTTACCGCCTACACGCATAACTTTTTTATCTTCCAGAACGCGCAGTAACACAGCTTGTATTTCAAAAGGCATATCACCTATTTCATCCAAGAAAAGGGTGCCACCGCTGGCTAATTCGATCTTGCCGGGACGTCCACCGCGTTCAGAACCGGTAAAACTTCCCCCTTCATAGCCAAAAAGCTCACTTTCAATTAAATTACGGGGCATCGCGGCGCAGTTAATGGCAATAAAGGGTCCATTAGGACGGGAAAAGTTATGAATAGCCTGCGCAAAAAGCTCTTTGCCAGTACCGCTTTCGCCAATTAACAAAACGTTTTCTGGTGAGCTGGAAAACCGCTGACACATCATTTTTGTTTTACTGATAGCTTCGTTATTGCCAATAATATCCTCAAAACAAAAGGTTGCACTATTACCTGTTCGACGAGCCACCAGGGCATTGATCTTATCTACATGATTCAAACGCAGGACGGCGCCGGCTACTTCGGTGTTAGTTTGAAAAAATACCGGTCGGGTACTGATAATGCAGGGCTGTTCTCTTTCATCAAGGTTCAAAGTTTCTTCTATATAATTAAGGGTAGTCCCGTCTTTCACAGCTTGAACAATCAGGGAATCAGGGCTTAGATAATTAAACACACTATAGTTGGTCGCCTGTTCCGGAGCGATTTGCAGCATATTTAATCCTTCTTGGTTGCTATGGATGACCTTTCCCATTGGATCAACCATGATGATTCCTTCATCGATAAAACTAATGGTAGCTTCCAGCGTGTTTTTGGCAACCTTCAGACGCTGGTTGGCTTGCTTTAAGCGCATTTGCTGCTGGATAGCCAAAGCCATAGATGTTATCCAACCAAGCGAATGGGTTTGTATTTTATTCAGAGCATGTTTGTTGTCACACTTTCCAAAATCATGGGCCAGTACCAAAGTGCCGATAAGCTGATTGTTGGCATCGAAAATGGGGGCAGAAGAACTAAGATTATCGTGCAGTACCAGCGAATAATTTTCCGGACCGAGCAACTGAATGGGTCGCTTGAGACGCATGCACAGGTTATGTGCGCAGGTTCCGACGATTTCTTCAGCCCAGACTGCTCCAATTACCGAATTAACATTATTAAAGGCAGTTATTTCCTCCGAATTTCCTTCCTGCAGTAGCAAGACCCCCTGTTGGTCCCGCAGTGTCAACATGTAACCGGAGTGTATCGCCAGACCGCTAAAGGCCTTAATTAGGGGGGTAGCCGTTTTAATCAATAATTGGTTTTTAATCAGAAGAGTTTGTAGTTGAACAGCGCTTACATTAGTTCCTAGTATTGGGGAATAGGGATTAGCGCCTGCTTTACGGGAACGAAGCCATGATTCAGCTACCTCACGACGCATGAAAGGAGCTGTAAGCGGGTTCTCGCCATATTCCAGAAAACGTTTTTTGCATTCGATGATTTGTTCCCAGTTTTCCATGGAGATAATCGCGCTATCGTTGCAAAGTGATTGAGCATTTGGGTCTAAATGCTCTAGGGGATTAGAATTCATATCTAAAGCCTCCAAATATGTCAATCGATTATCAAGTATTTCAGGTATCAAAATGAATTCTGAAGGAGAGAAGATGGCTGTTTAATTTCGACAATATGGTATATATAGTTATAGCTTTCTACATCAGTTAAAGAATTCCTGTATATACAGAAATTCTCTAACTGCTTTTTAATTAGGGTATAGTATTGTGGCAGGTCAATTTATTGACCTTGTTTTATAAACGGGAAGTTTCCTAATTTAAAACTATTTTAAATTCCGCCATTGGGAAAATTCCTGGAATAAGGAATTGGTCAATTAAAGGCTGTTTTACTATATATAGTATAATTGCCTTTAGTTGACCACTTTATATTGTACAATGATACCTTGGCATGCTTTATGCAAAAAGAATAATAATAGATGCAGGTCTTTTTGCTTGAGAATTTATTCCAAAGGGGGAAAAGCAATTTTGTAACAGCGGTACATCAAGCAGAATGATTTGACTCGAATTGAAAGGACGTGACAGTGTGAATAAAAGAGTGGTTAGTCTATTGGCGGCAGTAGCGATACTATTGCTATTTTGCCTTATGCCCATTCCGGAAGGTCTGAACCGGGGAGGAATAATTTCACTTGGACTTTTGCTTGCAGGTATTTTGCTGTGGATTACGGAAGCTATGCCGTTGGCAATCTCCGCGTTGTTATTAATGGTGTTAATGCCATACTTGGGAGTAACCAATTTCCCAACCGTTTGGGCTAAGTTTATCAGTCCGGTAATTTTCTTTGTTATTGCCGCGTTTGGATTAACAGTAGCTTTGTTAAAAACCAACATACCACTGAGGATAACAGCTTTTTTGATGAAATGGTCAGGAACAAATGCTCCTAAATTGGTGTTTGGTTTTTTGCTTTGTACTGCTCTTGTTTCCACAATCGTAACTAACACTGCAGATTGTGCGTTGTTTATGGGGCTGGCGTTATCGATGCTTCGGGCAAATAATTCGATACCAGGGAAATCCAATCTGGGCAAATGCTTGATGATGGGAGTACCAATGGCTGCTATGGTGGGCGGCGGAGTTACTCCGGCAGGTGTATCCATCAACATTATGGCAATGAATATGTTTACCAGTCATACCGGTATTACGATAAAGTTTCTTGATTGGGTCGTTATGGGGCTGCCTATGGCGATTATCCTTTTACCGATTTGTTGGTGGTGCTTGATTAAGGCGTTTAAGCCGGAAGACATATCAGAAGAATCCTTGCAAACTGTTTTAAAACAGGCTGATGCACTTGGACCATTGAATATAGTGGAAAAAAAGGTTTTGACAATCGTAACTCTTATGCTTGTGTTCTGGGTAGCCGGTAACTGGGTTCCGGGTCTTGATGCGACTGCTGTAGCAGTTTTTGGTTTGGTTATCATGTTTTTACCGGGAGTGGATTTGTTAACATTTGACGAGCTAACCAAAGGTGTATCCTGGAATGTAGTTCTGCTGATCGGTGGTGTACAATCATTAGCTGCAGGCATACTTAGCACAGGAGCAGCGGGCTGGCTGGTGAAATCGGCTATGGGTGTTGTCGCCGGTGCAAGCAATACAACGATTATGGCTGGTGCAACCACGCTACTGTCTTTCTTGCATCTTATTATTCCGGTTGGACCGGCTATCGCAGGTATGACGACGATTCCATTGGCAGATGTGGCATCTTTAACTGGAATTAGTCCTGTCGCTATGACGGTTATGGTAGCTTTTTGGGGGGCTATTTCCTTTGTTTTGCCAATTGACTGTGTACCGCTTATTACTTACGGTCAGGGCTATTATAAAATGGTTGACATGTTTAAAGCAGGCTGGTTTCCTACAATCGTATTGATTGCTTATTGCACCTTCGTTCTTCCTGTCCTGGCGCGTATGTTAGGATATTAGATGAAAAAATAACCGATATATCAAAAGAAAATAGGTTTAGCGTCATTTGGTTAGCAAAGCCCTGATACTGTTTAGTGAGAAGCCCCCAAATCGTAATAAAATTGATTACGATTTGGGGGCTTCTGCATGGATGACTATAGGTAATCTCGTTTTACGCTTAGTTAGTT
>JAGGAA010000325.1 GCA_017889675.1 Bacillota bacterium
CGGCCTTTAGCCATTTCTTCTGTTTTGCTGCAACGCATAGGAGTCGGTCCTGCCACTCCTAATGCCAGGCGAAAATCTTCTACCTGATCTTTATTAAACTTGCAAACGGCCACACAGCCTAAGGTTGCAATGTCCATGGCGTTACGCATGGCGTATTTTATATAGTGGCCGCTAAATCCCTCGTAGTTTTCCTTGGTAACCAAGATAGCGGTCAGGATTTCTCCATGGGCCAAGGCCACTTTTCCCGGCCCTTGGTAAAATTCATGAATGGAAATCACCCGTTCGCCGTAAGAACCTTGAATTTGCAGCTTGGCATTAAAGGCAAACAAGGTGGCAGCACTGTCAGCCGAAGTCACTCCGTTGCAAACATTCCCGCCGATGGTACCGATATTACGTACCTGGGGTCCGCCTACCATAGCTACCGCTTCTCCTAACACGGGAATAAACTGCTGAATAATCGGGCTTTTTGTTATATTTGTAAAACTTGTGCCAGCACCAATGGCAATGGTTCCATCGTTCTCAAGGGTTACCCCCTTTAACTCAGGTATGCCGTGAATGCTTACCAGTTCAGCCGCCGGCATCCTGCCTTCATGAAGCTTGATTAGTACATCACTGCCGCCGGAAATAATGACAGCTTTCGGATTGGCCTGCAGTAAGGCTATGGCTTCCTCCACCGTATACGTTTCTTCATATTTGTCAATATCATACATCCCCGTCACCACCCTTTTTAAATATGACCGGCTGTGGGAAAAATGTGCTCAGGAACATCTTTGTAGGTTACAACAGCTTCTACACCTGGCAACGCTTTGGCCTTGCTTACATCTATATTTTTCACCCAGCCATTGGCAATGGTACTGCGGAAAACCTTGGCATGCAGCATATTCTTTTCATAAATATCATCCACATATTGAGCATTGCCGGTTACCTTGGCAATGCCATCAACTCGCGGAAAACTTTTGCCTACACTCATTTTTTCTCCCCTTTCCGGATAAATAACTTAACTGTGTTCGATATACAACGAATTAGTGCTTGGCAGCGCCTGCATTTTGGGGAATCGTGAAGAAAACCTTGATTGGATTTTCTATCCAATCAGTTTGTTCACCAACGCATTAGCCTGAGCTGTAATTTTTTCTTCATCAATAGTGCAAAGTCTGCCGTCTTTTACAACCACTTTTCCGTTAATAATGGTATAGGCTGCCGGCCGAAATACGCCTACTGTCGCGAGCAAGGATTTGGGATCAAACTGTGCTCCCACATATTCCAGGGTATTCCCATTTATCATAAATAAGTCGGCGGCTTTGCCTACCTCCAAACTGCCAATATCATCCCGTCCCAAAAGTGTCGCACTACCCGTTGTAGCCAACTTTAAAATATCATAGCCGGTCGGTGCCTGAGCACTGGCATGTAAGCGATGCAGTAAAAAGGCTGTTCGAATTTCCCCCAAAAGATTAGATCCGTCATTGCTGGCACTACCATCTACCGCCAGTCCTACCGGCACGCCTAGTTCCAGCATCCGGGGAATTTGAGCAATACCGGAGGACAGCTTTTGATTAGAAACCGGGCAATGGGCCACACCGGTTTTGGTAGCTGCCAGCAGTTTTAATTCTGCTTCATTAAAATGAATGCCATGAGCAAACCATACATCAGAGCCCACCCAATTCAGACTTTCCATATAAGCAAGCGGCCTGAGATTAAACTTTTGTTGGCAATACTCTTCTTCGTCCTTGGTTTCTGCCAGATGGGTATGGAGCCGTACTTTTTTCGCTCTGGCCAAGGCTGCTGTTTCCTTCATCAGATCGCTGGTAACACTGAACGGAGAACAGGGGGCTAGTGCCACCTGCCGCATGGAGTACCGGCTGTTATCGTGGTATTCAGCTACCAGACGTTCACTGTCTTTTAAAATCTCATCCACTGTCTGAACTAACTCATCAGGTGGCAGCCCGCCACTGCTTTTGCCTCTGGACATGCTGCCCCGCGAGGCATGAAAACGTATCCCTAACTGCCCTGCTGCCGCAAATTGCTGATCAATAAACTGCTGAGAGTTCAATTTGGGAAACACATAATGATGGTCAAAGCAAGTAGTACAGCCATATTTCATCAGCTCGCCCATGCCTACAATCGCGCTATAATAGACAATCTCCGGAGTCAAGCCCCGCCATATTTCGTACAAGGCACACAGCCAGGGAAACAATTCCAGATTTTGCACCTGCGGCAAATTTCGGGTAAAGGTTTGGTATAAATGGTGATGTGTATTAATCAGACCAGGATAAACAAACATTCCTGCAGCGTCAATGACTTCTGCCGCCACCGGACTGTCTGGCCCTAGATATTCAATCCGATTATCACGAATAAAAATATTCTGGCTTGCTAATACCCGGTCTTCCTTATCCAGTGTTACAATAGCTTTGGCATTTTTTATTAACATAGTAGTCATACTATTATCTTCCCCCCTGGCATACTGTCAGACCTTACAGCTTTTCTAACACACACGAACATCTTTTCGTTATTGTTTTTCTATATATATTATTGTTGCAAAAAGCGTGCCAAAATTTTCTGTCATATTGAAATAGCTTGTGTCAAACAGGTAACCAGACCGTACATACCCCTGTAAGCCTAGTTCAATTTGAATTTACTATATTTATTTTTTCTGTAAAATTCTAAAAAGCCTGTCAATTTTTTCTGAAACTTATGAATTATTTTTATCAAAGTGATATTTTTTTTCGTTTTGATAAAAATCACTGCTTAAAACCAGCCCATTTTTGTTCT
>JAGGAA010000062.1 GCA_017889675.1 Bacillota bacterium
TTGAACATGCTACTACTTTATAGACGCAATACCTAACTCTAATGCTTGTTTATTCATCTTTTCTGTTCCTTTTGGTACGCGTGCCAGCACAGCTTGCTCTAATGCTTTGAGGCTTACAGCCTTGGTAAGCTTAGCTACGATTCCTAACGCAATGATATTGGCAAACAAATCGCGCCCAAGTTCTTCTTTGGCCATCTGCGTAATCGGTATCGAATACACCTTTTTAAATTGAGCAGGTACTTCTTTTACAAATGTGCTGTCAACAACGAGAATGCTGTCTTGGTTAAGATCGACGCTATATTTAGCAAGCGCCTCCTGCGTCATAGCCAACAGAAAATCAGGTTTTTCTACTTTGGGATAATAAATCGTTTTGTCACTGATAATAACTTCCGATTTACTTGAGCCGCCACGTGCTTCCGGCCCGTAAGACTGTGACTGCACTGCTTCCTTGCCGTCACCAATAGCTGCCTCCGCCAGAATAATACCAGCCAAAATCAGCCCCTGTCCGCCAGAACCGCTTAACCGAAATTCCATCATATTACTTACCACTCCCCATTGCCCGCTGAATTACCTTCTGGTACTCAGTCACATATTCCGGACCTTCGCCCTGGTACAATACGCCAATTGGGAATTTCCCCTCAATCTGGGTCTGATCCAGTTTTGCCATTGCCTCTACCATAACGGCATGATCTTTCTGCCACTTCATCATTTTGGCTGGACCACCCATTTTGTTTTGGCGTCCAAAGGAGATTGGACATGCGGAAACTGCTTCAACAATAGCAAATCCCTTATGACTGATTGCCTTAGCAATGAGATCAGTGAGCAGGGTCGCATGGTATGTCGTTGCTCTGGCAATAAAAGTGGCCCCAGCCCCCTTGGCCAGTTCATACAAATCAAACGGCCTGTCAACATTGCCATAGGGAGCGGTGGTTGCCATACTCATATGCGGTGTCAACGGCGAGTACTGACCGCCGGTCATCCCATAAATGCTGTTATTATAAACAACAACAGTAAGATTGATATTGCGGCGAGCAGCGTGAATGAAATGATTACCGCCAATGGCAGTAGCATCACCGTCGCCTGTGAGCACGATTACGTTATGCTCTGGTTTAGTCAGCTTGACGCCGGTTGCAAAGGGAATGGCTCGTCCATGCGCAGTATGTAGAGAATCAAAGTTTAAATATCCTGATGCACGGGACGAACAGCCAATGCCTGATACAATTGCCGTCTTATCCTGGTCAAGCTGCAGTTTATCAATTGCTCTGGCAACACATGCCGTAACAATACCATTACCACAACCCGGACACCACATATGCGGCAATCTCGGTCGATAATATTTCGCTAACAAATTTTCCATAATGTTCTCCCCCCCTTAGCGGATTGCTTGGATAGACGCAAGCATTTCGCTTGGTGTAATCGGCTCGTTATTCCATTTTGCCAGAGAAACGACTTGCGTTTTGCCGTTTATAATCTGGCGCACCTCTTTAACATATTGACCATGATTCATTTCAGCTACAATAACGGCCTTAACTTTATCAGCCAAACGTAAAAGTTGTTTTTCCGGCGCCGGCCAAATCGTAATCGGACGGAATAGACCAGCCCTAATTCCCTGCGCCCGAGCACTTTCGATTGCGGCATAAGCACTGCGCGCAGTACCGCCAAAAGCAACTACGGCTATTTCAGCGTCATCAAGATTGAATTCTTCGTATTTCATTATATCGTCAATATTTTTCGTGATTTTAGAATGAAGTCGGTCAATAACCTCGTTAGTAACAGCGTTACTGCCTGTTGGAAAACCAGTGTAATCATGAACCAGACCGGTTGTATGAAAACGGTAGCCATCACCATAAGCCGGCATCGGCGGAACACCATCTTCATCTGGTTTATAAGGTAAAAATTCACTAGGTGGAAGTGTCGGTTTCTTTCGATTAATAATCATTTGCTGAATACTATCCGGCATCACGAATTTCTCCCGCATATGACCAATTATCTCGTCTAAAAGGAGAATAACAGGAGTACGATACTTTTCAGCAAGATTAAAGGCATCAATTGTAAGCGTAAAAGTTTCGGGAACACTTGACGGACTAAGAGCGATTACCCCTCTGTCACCATGCGATCCCCAGCGAGCCTGCATAACATCACCCTGAGCAGGAGACGTTGGTTGACCGGTGCTTGGACCGGTGCGTTGTACATTTACAATGACACACGGTACTTCTGCTATGGATGCATAGCCGATGAGTTCCTGTTTAAGTGAGAAGCCTGGACCACTAGTTGCAGTCAAAGACTTAGTTCCGGCGATAGAACTACCAATAACGGCAGCCATACCGGCAATCTCATCTTCCATTTGAATAAAGGTACCACCAACCTGTGGAAGTCGTTTGGCAAGCAACTCAGCTACTTCCGTCGAAGGAGTAATGGGGTAGCCGGCAAAAAACCGTGCTCCCGCTGTTATAGCTCCTTCGGCACAAGCTTGGTTGCCCTGCATTAACACTGCTTTAGCCATTGGATTGATTCCTCCTAATTACTTTTTTCTAACAAAAATGGCATAGTCCGGACAACGCAACTCACATTGACCACAACTAACGCAATCCTCTTCACGAGCGACATTCACTTTGCCTAGTTCATTTAATTCGAGAACCTGTTTCGGACAAAACTCTATACAAATGCCACAGCCTTTACAGTGTGAAACAATCGTTTTCAATTTCATCATCTTCACCTCCTCTTCGTGAACTAAAACTAGAGTATGCATTTTCACAGATATGTAATACATTATTATGTATACAGTATGATGTATTGCATATCTGCGAAAACGAAAGCCCCTACTATAGCACATTCCTATTAACTCTTATCAGTCTCAGCGGATTGTGATCTCCGGACTATAAGAACCTGTTTCAATCTTGCTGAAGATTTCGAAAAATTCGTCTACAGATATTGATTTGAATTGCAAGTAATCGCCTGCGGTAAACAAAAATGGATTGAGGTTTTCCGGATAAAATGCCCTTAACGGCGTGCGCCCGATCAATCGCCACTCTCCGGAACTTTCAACCGTGTAAAATCCGGTCTGCCTGCCAGCAATTCCCACTGAACCAGTTGGAATTTTACTTCTTACTTTTTCCAACCGCGGAACCACAAGTTTGTCATCCAGTCCTCCTAAATAAGGAAATCCTGGAGTAAATCCTAACATGTAAATCAAATACTGTCTTGATGTATGGATGTTTATTACTTCTTCTATCGATAATTTTGTCCGGCGAACCACATAATCAATATCCGGACCAAAGACGCCTCCGTAACATACGGGAACGTGAATCACCCTGCGTGTAATCGCTTGTATTTCCCCGTTACCTAGTTGGGTTAAAAATTGTCTAATACCGAGGGTCAACTCATCCCGAGTAATCTGTAATGGATCAAAGTAAACGATAATTGACCGGTATGTTGGTACAACCTCTATGATTCCCTTCATTTCCCAACTGTTAAGAACCTCTACTAACTGCTGAACAAGTCTGTTAATTTTAACAGTGATCTCATCGCCAAAATCAATAACCATTCCTTGTTCACCTGCAACCAATATTTTTGCATTCCTAACGTAATCGTCCATTAGTTATACTCCTTTGTTAACAGAGTTTCTAAATTTATCACTGTCGAAACTTTGATAACATTCAGAATTTTAACAGCAAACGGGTTCCATTGAATTAATTTAATTGCAGCATTCCGGTATTTGAATACGCTAGACATCTTTCGACATTTATAATATCATTAATTAAAAGTAATTGTAAAATTGAAAGATTAAATACGCCTATTCAATTTTATTGAAGGTCGTGATTGCAATGGAAATTCGACAGTTGAAAACCTTTATTAATATCGTGAAATTAGGAAACTTCTCTCATGCCGCCCAATTTTCAGGATATACACAATCAACAATAACCACTCATATTCAGTTACTTGAAAAAGAATTAAATACGCTTTTATTTGAACGATTTGGTCAGCAAATTTCACTTACGGATGATGGTCAACATCTTTATGACTACGCAGAAAAAATCATTAAACTTGAAGATGATGCAAAAAATGCTTTGAATAAATCCAATATTCCGTGTGGACCACTAATTATCGGCATACCTGAATCATTATGTGTATTTAGGATGACCTCTTTGCTTAAAGAATATAGTTCTCTTTATCCAGATGTCGAATTGAAGATAAAATATGGCACTAGTAATGATTTTCGTATTTTATTGCGAAAAAAAGTAATGGATCTTGCCTTATTTCTTGAACCTTCAATCATCGATCCCGACTTGACAAATACTCCTCTTTGGCCGGAACCAATTGTCTTTGTAACCTATCCCAATAATGAGCTTACTAAACTTACTGAGCTACATCCTAAAATGCTAAATGATCAAACCTTGGTACTGGTTGAATCTGATAGCAATTATCGAATTCTTTTAGAAAAAATACTGCAAAAAGAAGGTGTGCACCTAAAAACAGTTCTTGAAGTTGGACAAATACAAGCAATCAAACAACTTATTATGCAAAACTTTGGCATAACTTTATTGCCACTTGTTTCAGTAGCAAAAGAAGTTGACGCAGGAGAACTGGTTTTGTTACCCTGGAAAGGACCGGACATTAACGTCACCGCATTTTTAGTTCATCATAAAGACAGATGGGTCAATCACCCTATGAAAGCTTTCGTAAAGCTGCTTCAGGAGCGGCTCATAAATAACTGCACATAATGGTAATTTCTGTTTTTTTCAGTAGTCGCAAAGTCTAGTAAAAACAAAACCAACAGATAAACACACTCCTCGTTTATTCTACCTTATCTATCTACCTCTGAAGAATCAGGAGGGTTTCTTATTAAAATTATGTGCATTGCCTTCCTGACAAAAATCAAGCCTTCCAGGCAAATGCCTGGAAGGCTTGATTTTACTGGAGCGGGCAAAGGAATTCGAACTCGCGACCCACGGCTTGGGATTTAGAAAGCTGGATTTTTACCAATTATACAGAATGCCACAAAGTCAATAAAATTAAATCTTTGTGGTATTCGGCTGTTTTACCCAACCAATGAATTCTACTAGTTTTTACTGGCTATTCCTACCCATGTTCCTACCCCAAATTGCTTTAGGCAAGATCGGAAGAACGGCCTCGCTTACAGAGAAAGAAAATTGGGTAGATATAGAAAAAGGCCGTACTGAAAAGTAAAGTTTCAGCGCGGCCTTTTGGGTATTTTGTGGCTTTTGACTGCCATATCCAAGGCTTATGAAGTTTCTGTTAACAAACTCAATTAGTATTAGGTACCTTTTTCATACTTAACATCATATATGTACAATAAGATAGTAATTTGAAAGGTAGAAGTCCATGTGCTAAAGAGCATGTGATTCTTTGAGAAATATAGTAACAAGTGGGGGGGAAGAATATGGCTGTTATCACAGTCACAAGTAGTGCCGATAGTGGTGGTGGTACACTTCGCCGAGCGGTTGAGGATGCGAGCCCTGGTGATATTATTCAATTTCTTAACAGCATATCTGCCATAGTATTAGCTGAAGAAATTCGTATTGACAAAAAATTAACTATTAATGGCTTGGGTAGCGATAAACTAATAATTAATGGAAACAATCAGAGTCGTATTTTTAAAATTGGTTCAAACGCTGATGTAAGTATTCGTGATCTTTCTATCATAAGGGGACAGGGAAGCGGTGATTATGGTGGTGGTGCTATTTTGGTCGAGGAAGGCGACCTTACAATTACCAATACTACTATTTCCCAGAGTACTAGTAAATATGGCGGTGCCATTACCAATATTGATGGCTCACTCACTATTAATAACTGTACGATCTCCAATAACAGTAGTGAAGAAAGCGGCGGTGCAATCGCAACTGCAGGGTGGCTTGACATTACAAACAGTTTATTCTCCGAAAACAAGTCTGTTTATGGTGGTGCAATCGATAATGAAATGATGATTACCATTAACAACAGTACATTTGCGGCTAACCATGCTGGTAGTTCAGGAGGGGCTATCCGTAACCATGGCACAATTACCATTACAAACAGTACACTGTCTGCAAATTCTTCGAATGATACAGGTGGTGCCCTCTCCAATAGCTATAGTGGCGATAGTTCCGGATTTACCACCATTATAAATAGTACACTTTCCAACAACTACGCGGCTAATGCTGGAGGAGCTATTTATAATTTCGGAAAACTTCACGTTAGTTTTAGTACAATTGCTGAGAATTCAGCTCCGTCCGGTGCTGGTATTTATTCTTCTTACTTGATTAGTAGAATAATTGTAGCTGTTAGAAACTCTATTATTGCCAACGCTAAACCAAACTGTGGGGGTGAAGGGCATATAGATGCGTCTGGTGTAAATTTTTCAACTGATAGTAGTTGTAATTGCACGGGGGTTACAGTAGTTACAGAAGACGATCTAAAACTTCAAAAGCTTGCATTGAATTCGCCGGGGTCTACTGAAACGCATGCTTTATCAACCGGTAGTGTTGCTATTGATGCAGCTAGAGTTTGTAAAGACTTAGATGGAAAGGATGTTACTATTGATCAACGTGGTGTTATTCGGCCGCAACTCAAGGCCTGCGATGCAGGAGCATATGAATTAGAGAGGCCGGTAGCGAACTTTACAATAACCCCCAATCCAGCTTTGGCAAGACGATTGGTAACGTTTGATGCAACAAGTTCCACCGGAGCTATTACCGAGTACCTGTGGGACTTTGGAGACGGAACTAAAGGCTCAGGGCCAGTTGTTACCCATCAATATACTGCTGCGAGTAAGTATGAGGTAACCCTTACGGTAACTTATAATGTGCAATTTCCAGACCAGATTACAAACACGGTACTTGTAGTAAGAATGCCTCAGGTACGATATAACCGAATACATTCGCGTGCAAAATCAAGAAGGCGTCTCGTTATTCTACTTTATTACATGCGTAGTTTGTGCTAAATAACAGTGTGCGGCATCCAGCTTTCTTCATCTTCCGTAGTATTTAAAGTCATATACGATATATCATGTGATTTTAAAGGTACTAATACCTATACAAAACTGTTGGGAATAAAAAAACGGCATTCCTTAGAGCTATTAAGGTTCCTAGTGTTTTATTTATAATCCTGAATACTGTGGAACGCTTTATGAATTAACTTATACTTCATTGCAACTACAGCTATTAAAATAAGATTAGCACTTATATTAGGCATTATGATCCTTCTGGATTATGCCCTATATAAAAACATAAATCCCTAACCAAAAAATGGCTAGGGTCCTTAGCTTATATATGAGGGAGCGTGTAATAATCGAACCCACTCAGAACACATTTGTAGCACCCACATACTTTTGGAAGGCCGACAAAATAATTGCGGTCTTTTGATCTTATTGCACAGGTTTAATGATACCATTAGTGTCGTGCTCGGCTATGATAGTGACAAAGGTTTGGCTCATATGTACATCTGCCAAATAAATGTTCGGTGGTGTAAAGAGG
>JAGGAA010000326.1 GCA_017889675.1 Bacillota bacterium
TCCTGGGTATTGAACCGTCGGTTATGGTCAATACCTGGACGGTCATTCTCCAGGCCGGCTTCTCCTTATTGTTCCTGTTCGTAGTGGCTAGGCTCATCTTAGAAGGCGGCGGGGCAGGAACCTTCTTTTCCTGGGAAGCGGTTTACAACGCGCCGGAATTTCACATGGGCGCATTTCTCATGTCAGTGGGAATCCTGACTATCGCTTTTCTTGGATTTGATGCAGTGACCACGCTGGCAGAAGAAACTATTCAGCCGGAAAAGAACGTGGGCCGCGCATTACTGCTTGTGGCGCTGCTCGCCGGAGGATTTTTCATCCTGGAATCGTATTTTTGTCAAATCGCCTGGCCCTCAGGCTGGCAGGAGATTGTCGATCCCAACACTGGCTTTTTGGAAGTATCGCTGAAGCTCCAGGCTGATTACATGCAGTCACTGTATTTTTGGATCAGCAACCTGGCCAGCCTGACCTGCGCGATATCGGCGCAGGCCGCAGTAGCGCGAATTCTTTTCGGTATGGGGCGGGACGGAGTCCTGCCGAAAAAGTGTTTCGCCTATGTTCATCCCCGGTTTAAAACGCCGATCTATGCCATTTTGCTCGTATCTGCCATATCGCTGACAGCCATCGCTTTTATCGACAGCCTTGTAGGCGCAGTGTCGCTCATCAGTTTCGGTGCCTTGTTCGGCTTTGCCATGGTCAATATCGCTGTAATTTTTCACTTCTATCTGCGAGGGAAAAGGCGTTCCCCCAGCGATACCATCCAATACCTGATTTCCCCACTCATTGGTGCCGCCCTTTGTCTGTACTTTCTTTTTAATCTGGCACCTCAGACGAAAATGCTGGGCCTCACTTGGCTTGGGTTAGGGGTTATTTACACAGCGTTTACCACCAATTTTTTCAGAAAACTGCCGCCTGACCTTACATTAGAATAATTCAACATCAGACTAATTGCGAGGTATAAGATGTATACGGAAAACATTCCTTTTGACGACAAATCACCGATAATCATGAATGTCTATAACATCGACGAATATACCCTACACTGCCATGAGGACGCGATTGAGATCATCTTTGTCCTCAAAGGCGAGGTGAAGGTTAAGGTAAGTTTTGAATACTTTACGCTAAGAGAAGGCGATTACGTGGTCGTCAACAGGGAAGACTCGCATAAAATATGGCGGCACGACGAAGCAGGTAACGGAGAAACGTATTACTGGTAATGCCGGAAAATAGGTTTGCAATGGACTCAAAAAAATTCAACACGAAATGATAGGTATTAATCCTGCCAATTTATATAAGTTTGTAGGATTTTGTATTTTTATGATAAATAAGTATGGTATATGGAAATAAGTTAAGTGAAGCGCGCCAGAAATCATATTGATGTGATGGATAAAGTGGAGGATACAAACGAACCATTCCTTTGTATCTGCAATTCCCAGGAACGTTTGCTAGACAGTAAATGTCCGCAAAGGATATTAAAAGTGCATGTGCACGTTTGGTTGTTTTTCGTACGCACGGCTGCATTTCGAGCAATAGCAAATAATAGTAACATCGGCAATAGTTGTATATTTATCCGATTAGTGGGGGAGAAATGGATGTCTATTATATTAACAGAGAAGCAGATTGATGAGTATTTAATACGGATTGGATATAGGGACGAGATATCTAATAATCTTAAGACCCTTCGTACACTTCATACATGCCATACGATGCACGTTCCGTTTGAGAATTTAGACGTTATTTTAGGCAGGCCAATATCCTTGAAGATTGAAGATATTTATAGGAAAATTGTGACTGACAGTAGAGGTGGATATTGTTTTGAACTTAATGCTTTATTTGGTAGTCTGTTAACTGGTTTAGGTTTTAAAGTCTGTAATTATATGGGGAGGGTATATCAGGATACTAATTTTGGAGGAAGATTGCATCACAATATGCTAGTATGGGCTGAAGGTAAACAATGGGTTGTAGACGTTGGTTTTGGCGGAAATGGTTTAATAGAGCCGCTTTTATTTGAAAAGAATCATAAAAAAACGCAATTCGCTGATTTGTTTAGGCTTATATCTGAGGATGATCGGTTTTATATTTTACAGCATTGGCATCTTGATACTTGGCACAATATTTATGGTTTTTCGCTTGAATCTTCTACCCAACAAGATTACTTTGTTGGTAGTTATTATTGCTCGACTTGTCCTAGTTCAGCATTTACTAAGAAACTTATAATAACTAAGCCAACGCCAACGGGTAGAGTCTCGTTAGTTAACAATCAATTTTCTATAAGGAAGAATAGCAAGACTACATTACAAAAAAATATTGTCAGTATCGAGGAATTTAGAAAAGTATTGGCAGAATACTTTGGTATTGCTACTGAGCGAATTGAACTATTAGAAGAAAATTGGTTTTTAAAAAAATAAATATTAGATAGGCTACTAGTTCAAAGAGTCGGTTAGATAATTTAGTTATCCTAACTGACTCTTTTTGTGTATTTGGAACTTATAGAAGCTTTTTACACATCTAATAATAATTTCATTTTTGCAGCAATATCCGTTCTTGACTGTGCAAAAAATGTTTAGAACGGGCGGAATTTCGCATGGAGTGGTAGCAAAAAGTTGACAAAATAGGAATGTCCCCTATTGTCTCAGTATCATCGTCTCAGGTCTCGTCTTGCTGACTGAAAACCCTCGGCCAAATCATGAAGCTAAGTATATACTTTCGGATAGTATCGCCAAGGATTATTATGTGTTACCATTGGCATTATTGCTTTCTGGGTGTGCAAGAAGCCCAGAGGATGCCAAGAAGGATTTATCCGATAAAAAAATTCAATATAATGAACAAAGCTTTGTAAAAGCAGTTGAGGACCAAAATATGGATGTTGTTGAGCTGTTTATCGAGGCAGGAATGAGCCCGAATGTTACGACTGCCAATGGGAGTCCGGTGGTAACCGCAGCTGCAAGCGGTAATCTAGAAATAGTTAAACTTTTGGTTGAAAAAGGGGCTGATATAAATAGTAAGAGCAAGGTTAAGGGGGAATTGACACCACTGTTTGCTGCGATTCTCGGGAACGGGAAAGAAAAAGAAAAGCAGGATACTATTAAGTTTTTGCTGGATAAAGGTGCGGATGTGAATGCGCGTTTTATTTCAAAAGACTTTGAAGCAACACCGCTTTTGTCACAGGGGGCGGATGTTAATAAAAAAGCGAAAAATAATGCTACAGCCCTTTCTCTTGCTAAACAAGAAAATAATAAGGAAATGATGAGTGTCCTAACTAATGCGGGAGCAAAGTAATTTTTGGTTTTGGGTTGTTTCCAACATGGGAAACTTTGTATCACTTTTGTCTAATGGCTCCTGTTAGAAAGCGAATCAGGATAACCATTCCTGAGATCCTATAGGAGGGTTACAAGTAACAAGAAAACTTAAAAAGAAGCAAAGGGACGATCGTTTTACTTCCTGAAAGAGTGACACAAAGGGACGTTTCCGTTTTGGCACTAAATGCTCCTGAAGTAAAATATGCCAGAAAAGGAAAGTCCCTTTGTGTCCTCCGACATTCCCCGTAATACTCCTAACAGCGAAAAATTTTGTTATTATATGTAAAAATATAGCAGGATATATCATTATAGGTAGAGAAAATAGCCATAACTTACTGAAAAGGAAGTTATGGCTATTTTTACATAAGGGCTATTTGAATAATGAACAATAATTCATATGATATCGTCTCATTAATATAGTACGATAGTAGAGGAGGCGGAATATGAAGTCACGAACTTTGCAGCGGCAATTTCAATTTTGGACAGTTATTCTTATAGTCATTCCCAGTGTGATGATTATGGCGATTTATACACTCGGACAGATAGAAATCGCTAGGGGAAAAAACCTTGAATTAATGAATCACACAGTAGCATTTCAAAAAAGACTTATTGATCTTTGGCAAGGGGAACGGGCTGCAACCGTTCGTGAAATTAGCCAAGAACCGGCTTTCCGAAGTCTAGATTTGGTGAATATGAATAGCGTTCTCCAGCGAAAGCAGTGGGTCGATCAAAACTTTGATTCGCTGTCTTTTATCAATAAAGACGGTATCTTTATTGCTTCTACCTTGAGCGGCGGCATCCGTTTTCCTTCAGCGGTAGGTCGGCCGTACTTTTTGGCAGCACAAGACGGAAAAGACTACATTTCTGATGTTGTGATTGGGCGCAACAGCGGACAGCCAATCATCAATTTTTCATCGCCGGTTTACGATAATGAAGGGAACTTCCAGGGACTTATTCTTGGGTCAGTGAGAACAACTACTTTGGAGAATCTGACTCATGAGCAAATGGTTGGACAAACTGGCGAGATTTTACTTGTTAACCGTGAAGGTACAATGATTACAGAGCCGCAGCATGTTAATGAGTTAATTGCAAAAGGTCTTGTTGTGGGCAGCGCACGGATGCATTTTAAAATAACCAGCGACGCATTACGTAATATCCAACTGGGGGAATCAGGAACGGCGTCTTGGATTGACTATCGGGGCAACAAGGTGCTGGGAGCTTACATTAATGTTCCTGAAAGAGGCTGGACGCTGATTGGCAAGATTAACGAAGAAGAAGTTCTCACGCCAATATATAAGCATCTCTTGCTCATGGCAGGCGTGACAGGTTGTTTGGTACTGCTGATTCTACCGCTGGCTGCAGTGCAGACTAGTCGGATAAAGCAGCCGATTAATTGGCTGGTCAAACAAGCTCGCCTTGTAGCGGTTGAAGAATACGCTATGGTTGGGAAAGACCATCTTTCGAAAAAGATACCTTACGAGCTTACTATGTTATGCGATACATTTGTGAAGATGAGTGAGTCTATGGCAAATACTATTCAGTTACTTAAGGAAAACGAAGCTGCGCTTGCAGACAAAGTGGCTGAAATACAGGAAATGAATGCTGCATTGGAAGAGGAAGTGCAGGAACGGGAGGCAGCCCAGAACGCATTGGGTAGCTTAAATGCCGAATTGGAAAACATAGTACAGCAACGCACACGGGAACTACAGGAAATGAATGCCGCGCTGGAAGAGGAGATTTCGGAACGTCAGGCGGCACAAGTGGAATTAAGCCAGAAGAACGTGTTGGATACTCGCTTTCGTGTATCCACTAGTGCTGGTATTGCTATATACCCTGATGATGGAGACACGGCAGAGGAACTTTTCAAAAATGCCGACAATGCGATGTATGCAGCGAAAAAGGCTGGTAAAAACTGTTGGCGTTTTTATCGTGTTGTTATGCAGTCTGATGCCTATGAGAAGGTGCTGCTCATTAATCAATTGCGATATGCTGTTGAGCGCGGCGAGTTATCACTACATTACCAGCCTCAGGTGAGTGCAAGTGACAGGTCGGTGTTGAGCTTCGAAGCGCTATTGCGATGGAATAATCCAGAGGTTGGTTCAATTTCGCCGACACGTTTTATTCCGTTAGCAGAACAAAGCGGTTTAATACTGGACATTGGAAACTGGGCGCTGCAAGAAGCGTGTATGTTTGTCCGACGGTTAACCGATAACGGTTGGTCGAGTATCCAGATAGCCGTCAATGTATCGCCGCATCAGTTATGTTCCCATGGTATTGCTGACAAGGTTAAACAAGCGATTGCAAAAACGGGAATTGAGCCGTGGCAACTGGAATTAGAAATCACGGAAAATACTTTGATTGCATCTCTAGAAGAATGAGCGTAGTCGCCGAAGGCGTAGAAACAGAAAGTCAGTGTGATTATTTGGTTAATTTTGATTGTGACCGTCTGCAAGGCTATCTTTTTGGCCGGCCAATGCCGGAGGAGGAAGTGATACGCTTTTTGACCTCAACATGATTGATAAAGTTCTTTGGGGAAACAATAGGGACATTCCTTTTCTTTACAAAGGAATGTCCCATGTTCATTTTATTTACGTACCATATCTTTTGTAATTTCACTCAGGCTAAAGGCACCGCACATAGTCATCGTATCTTTTAATTCTTCGGCCAATTTTTCAATATAAACCTTAACACCTTCTTTTTCACCGCCAAAGACAGCGGTTACAAACGGGCGACAGATTATAACACCATCTGCCCCAAGTGCTAGGGCTTTAAAAATACCTGCACCGGAACGGATACCTCCGTCCACTAGAATCTTCATCTCGCTTCCGACAGCGTCTGCAATTTCTGGAAGGACTTCCGCAGTTGACGGACACTGATCCAGTACCCTGCCACCATGATTAGAGACAACAATTGCTTTTGCCCCTGCTTCTTTTGCCTTTAAAGCGGCTTTTATGTTCATAATCCCTTTTACAATAAAGGGTATACCTGCAATTTCAGAAATGCGGCGAAGCTCATCGATTGATTTTCCGCCAGCCGGAGGTGTCATGTTTTTTAAGAAAGGCAATCCGGCTGCATCGATATCCATGGCAACAGCAAAAGCCCCTGACTCATGCACAAGATCCATTTTCGCTTTGATTGTGTCAATATTCCATGGTTTAATTGTAGGAATACCACGACCATTCACCTTAGCTATTGCCGTTGTTGCACTCTCCATGACTTTTGGATTTGTACCATCACCGGTAAACGCAGCTATTCCATTTTCCATGCAGGACGAAACCAGAATATCATTATAAGCCATATCGTCAAATTTTTCACTGTAGTGCATATTTACTGCACCAACAGGTCCGGCAAAGAATGGATACTTAAATGTCTTATCAAATAATTCCAGTGTTGTATCTACCGGTCTATTCTCACATAATGTATCCATATTAACCCGAATTTCCTGCCATTTCTGATAGTTGCGGATGGCTGTGTCGCCAACGCCTTTTGCCCCCGGTCCGGGAATGCTGTTTTTACATGCAATGCCATTGCAGACATTGCAGGCCTTACAGTGACTCCCCATACAGGTGCGTGCATTTTCCAATAATTCTTGGTAGTTCATAATATTCTCTCCCTTTTCCGGTTTCATAGGATATTTCCATGGCATTCTTCTTCTATGATTTTCAATATTGTTATATGAAATCCTTCTTTGCAATTATTATGTCCAGTTTCGCTATTTATGCCACAATGAAAAAAGTTTACGCGGGAAAAAACGATTTTTGTCAGGTTCGAATTTGGGGCCCTGTTATTCTACTATTGTTCTACGAATTAGGACAAGATATAGGCAACGGTGGATCTGTCTTATCCAAAGACGAATCCACCGTTATCTTATTGTTGTACAAGTCCTATGTTTAATGGCCGGATGGTATCTACTCCGATTGTATAAATGAGAGTCTGCCCGTTATTCGTTATTTTTTCTATATTTTGATAAACAGAGGTCCCAGGCCC
>JAGGAA010000327.1 GCA_017889675.1 Bacillota bacterium
GCTCTAAGTCAAGAATTACTTCTTTTACCTCACCAATCTGCGCACCAGTTCCGGTAATGAGCACCGGCAGGCCAAACAAATTACGCAGTTTTTGCATCAGAAGGCCTCCATAACAGATTGTATTATTAGTATGACCAAAAATGAGACTGTTTATAGCAAGTATTGTCCTCTATAAAAATTCATGGCACAATTATTTTACTGTCTTTGTTATAATTCCCCCGCCGACAACAATATCATCATGATAAAATACAACAGATTGTCCAGGCGTAATGGCCCGCTGCGGCATGACAAATTTTACATGAACCTGTCCATTACCACGAGGGGTTACCATAGCCTGGGCCGGAGACCCACTATAGCGAATTTTAGCTTCTACGGCAAGCGGCTCTTCCAGCGTATCCATCGTTATAAAATTGAGGTCACCGGCAATAAGCTCTGAGGCAAAAACATCCTGGTCTGAGCCGACAACCACTTCATTACGTTCCGCATCAAGTGCTATCACGTACAAGGGTTTACCGACCGCTAACCCAAGCCCTTTACGCTGCCCTACCGTATACAGCTGTACCCCTTGATGTTGCCCTAGAATTTGACCAGTAAGATCTACAATATTTCCCGGTTTCAGTGATTCTGGAATACGATTTTTTAAAAAAGCTTTATAATCATCATTAGGAACAAAGCAGATCTCCTGGCTGTCAGGCTTATCAGCAACCGATAATCCTAATTCTCTGGCCATTTTTCTGGTTTCAGTCTTAGCAAATTTACCCAGCGGCATCAAAAAATGTCGGAGAGTATGTTGATTTAAGTGGTATAAAGCATAGGACTGATCTTTTGTGAGATCAACCCCTTTACGCAACAGGTAGCGCTGGCGGTCGTCATCATACATAATCTGCGCATAATGACCAGTAGCTACATATTGTGCGCCTAGTGCTAACGCTTTGGTCAGCAGACCCTCAAATTTCACATAGCGATTGCAGGCAATACAGGGATTTGGTGTCCGTCCAGCCGAATATTCTGCCATGAAATACTTAACCACTGTTTCTTGGAACATGTCGCGGAAGTTAAGTACATAGTAGGGAATTCCTATTTTATTAGCAACTCGACGTGCATCGTCAACGGCGGATAGTGAACAGCAGCCTCTACTGTCAGGGTCATCATTATTTGCCTGATCTTTTTCCCATATTTGCATTGTTGCGCCAATTACATCATAGCCTTGATGAACAAGAAGGGCGGCAGTTAAAGAACTGTCCACCCCTCCGCTCATGGCTACAACCACTCTGGGCTTATCAGCCATTAATGAATCACTTTCCTTTTTTAGCAATGTAGTCTTTAATCGCTTCATGCAGCGCATCGGCTGCCAGATTAGAACAGTGCATTTTAGCAGGCGGTAAGCCACCTAACGCTTCGGCAACTGCTTGATTAGAAATTTCCAAGGCTTCATCCAGGTTTTTACCTTTAACCATCTCAGTTACCATACTGCTAGTTGCAATGGCAGCGCCACAACCAAAGGTTTTAAACTTTACGTCAGTAATTATATCATTTTCTACTTGCAGATAAATTCGCATAATATCGCCACATTTTGCATTACCCACTTCACCAACACCATCGGCATCTTTTATTTCACCGACATTGCGGGGATTGGAGAAATGATCCATAACCTTATCATTATACATAGTTATTCTCTCCTCTACATTAAATTAATGGTGATGACAACTAGAGCAGGGATTGGACGGCTTGAATTCAGCCGCACTTCCATATAACGGGGACATACTGCGCAGTTTTTCTACAATCTCTGGTACGACTTCCAAAAAGTAATTAATATCTTCTTCTGTATTGCCGCGTCCCAGTGTAACTCGTAGCGACCCATGAGCCACTTCGTGAGTTAAGCCCATAGCTAAAAGTACATGCGATGGGTCTAGCGAGCCTGAAGTGCAAGCAGAACCGCTCGAAGCTGCAATTCCTTTCATATCAAGATTCAGGAGTAACGATTCACCTTCAATATATAGAAAACTAAAGTTGACATTACCTGGCATTCTATTTTGTGGATGACCATTCAGTTTTACATGCGGAATCTTCTCCAGAATGGTAGTTATCAATTTATCGCGCAAGCCCGTAATATAAGGAATTTTATTGGCCATACCCTTGCTAGCGATTTCGGCAGCTTTTCCTAAACCAACAATCCCTGGCACATTTTCAGTACCAGCCCGTAGGTTACGTTCATGAGCGCCACCATGCTGAATTTCCTCAATTCGTACACCACGACGGATATATAGAGCACCAATTCCTTTACTAGCATTGAATTTATGGCCTGACATTGTGAGTAAATCTATATTAAGATCTTTAACGTCAATAGGATAATTGCCAACAGCCTGTACTGCGTCAGTGTGGAAATAAATCCCCTTTTCTTTGGCAAGTTGTCCAATTTCTTTTATCGGTTGGATTGTTCCTACTTCATTATTTGCAAACATAATACTGATAAGTATTGTTTTGTCGGTAATAGCATTTTTCAAATCTTCCATTCGTATCATAGCATTTTCGTCAACTGGCAGATATGTAACAGTAAACCCTTGCTTTTCAAGATATTCGCAAGTATGCAATATAGCGTGGTGTTCAATGGCTGTTGTTATTATATGATTGCCTTTCTTACGATTAGCATAAGCCACACCTTTAAGTGCTAAGTTGTCACCTTCAGTACCACCGCTAGTAAAGAATATTTCATTAGGAGTGATGCTACTCATCTCCTTGTCTCTTTTCCTCTTCTTCCTTGCATAAATCGTCAAGCGAAATTGAATCCAATACAGAGGTAATACTATCTCTTACCTTTGCCCAGACACCGCGAGTCACACATATATCAACCCGTGAACAGAATGTTCTGCTTGCATCATCAGCCAGCAGGCAATCTACTGGGGCAATCGGACCTTCCATAACTCGGATAATGTCACCAACCGAAATTTGCGCCGGTTCTTTAGTTAATGCATAACCACCTTGAGCACCACGTACGCTTTTCACGTAGCCTGCCTTTCGTAGTGTACCCATTAACTGTTCAAGATAATGTTCAGATATTCCTTGGCGCTGGGCAACACTTTTCAGTGAAATGGCACCTTGCCCATAATGGAGTGCCAAATCATACATCGCCGCTACACCATATCGACCTTTCGTTGATAGTTTCACAGCAACCTCCCGCTCCGGCTTTCCTTTTCCGACTATTATGATAGGTTTTCTTTAAATAAATATATCAGAATTTAAAACTGTTGTCAAAGGATACTATGCTAATTATTTCCCTGTAAAATTCCCCCTAACTATACGTATATTTGCATAGTTAAATCACAGATATATTTAATTTATTTATAAGATTGACACTATATGTAGACTATGCTATTTTTTAAGATATTAGTAGTAAGGAGGTCATATATGAGTATTAATACAGGTAACAACACACAAATGGTAAAAATCGTTACAGCTGATCCGAGTGGCTTGGGCCTATTTGGCCTAGCAATGGTTACATTGGTAGCTTCTTCACAAAAACTTGGTTGGACTACTGGTCTTGCTTTTGTCATTCCCTGGGCTGTCTTTTTAGGTGCTTTTGCCCAATTAATTGCAAGCTTCCATGATTTTAAACACAATAATACCTTTGGCGCAACAGCGTTTGCCGCTTATGGCCTATTCTGGCTTGGGGTAGCCACTTCCTGGCTGATTAAACTGGGGGCTTTTGGTCCAGCCTTAGCTGCTGATGTTGATGGTGCACAGCTAGGAATTGCTTTTATCGGTTATTTCATTTTTACTGTTTTTATGACTATCGGAGCTATGGAAACGAATAAAGTTCTTTTTATTATATTTTTTCTGATAGATGTCCTATTTCTCGGTTTGGCGGCAGATTCGCTTGGTTTAGGCCA
This sequence comes from Bacillota bacterium, assembly GCA_017889675.1. GTDB lineage: Bacteria > Bacillota > Negativicutes > Sporomusales > Sporomusaceae > Sporomusa. The sequence continues at coordinate 3,888 of JAGGAA010000327.1, forward strand.
TAGCTGGCACACTATCGCCGCTTGGGCTGAATTTTCTATTGCAATTGTTAGCTTTTATGGCAGTGCCGCTGCTACCCTGAATACACATTTCGGCAAGCAATTTTTGCCAGTGGGCAAACCTTTTGGTATTTTTAAGTAATTTACTAAGATAAATAAACGAATGCCCCCGCAAGTGAGGGGGCATTCGTTTATTTATTCACTGCTTACCTTTTTTGTTTAAGTCAGGGGTATCGCCCATCCAGTCTACAAATTGAATTTTTTCTGCTTTTTTCACCTTCTATTTTGCTGTACATAGAATGAAATAGAGTTGATTTAGGAGGTAACTATTCTATGAATCAATATCTTGATTCGGATTGTCCTTCCCAGTACACTAATATACCATCATTAGAATATACAGTTGCTATACCTATTAACCTAGCCAAATCCCTGGAAGGAAAATATTTTGTAGGCTACGCCGATAACCTAACCTTTGGGCGCGGTACTAGTGCGTGGGCTAGGCTATACAATCCATGCAATTCCGGAGTGATTTTGCACGTGACCGTCTGGACTGTAAGCGATGTGTCTGAATCCACATTTCGAGCCCAAATCTGGTTTAACACCGATCCCCCCGGAAAACCTCAAAAATCCACACTAGTAACTCCCTCTAACACGGCTCTTTGTCCCCTTCCTCGTCCCAAAATAAATCTTCAGTATGCCTCAAAGGTTGTTGGTGATCCAGAGGGCGGGATTAAAGCCTTTGTTCGGCGTGGTCAACCAGAAACTACGATAGTCGATGATGAACAGGGAAAATTCATGTTCTCACCTGGCGGCTCTTTTCTTATTTTCTTATCTAACCCTGAGTCACCAGAG